>JAEYXC010000164.1 GCA_023428655.1 Bacillota bacterium
GTGGAAGGTTCCCATGCTACTACCAGCGGAAAGCCAAGCGCCTCCAAGCTATTTTATCTTATGAGCAGAGGATTGTCTGAAAAAGAAGCCAAACGACTTCTTGTGGAGGCATCCTTCACACCAATTCTTAACAAGCTTCTATCCGATCATTTAAAGAATACGGTGAATGAACGAATACGGGAGGTATTAGAATGCTAGAGTGTACTGAACAATCTAACCCTGGTGCCCCTCTGAGGGGTTTCGAAAAGGTTGATTATAAACAGGACTTCCCCTTGCTATTACATAAAAATGGCGAGGAGCCGGCCCTTGCATATCTGGATAATGCAGCTACTACCCAAAAACCCAATCAGGTGATATCTGCGATTAGTGAATACTATCAAACCTATAATTCAAATCCTCACCGGGGAACCTATGATATCAGCATTCGGGTGACTGAAATGTATGAACAGGTTCGCAGAAAGGTTGCTGCTTTCATCGGGTCAAATGAGCCCGAAGAAATTGTTTTCACTTCCGGCACTACTGATTCCATTAATCTGGTAGCGCAAGGCTACGGGGAACAAATCCTTGAAGAGGGCGATGAAATTCTCATTTCCGTGTTGGAACACCACAGCAATCTGTTGCCTTGGCAACGTCTTGCCCAGCGCAAAAAAGCAAAATTAAATTATCTATTACCTGATAAAAATGGATGCATTTCCTTGGAGGAGGTCCAAAGAAGGCTTACTCCTCGCACAAAAATTGTGGCAATCACTCATGTCTCCAATGTGCTTGGCTTTGTTAATCCCATTCGTGAAATAACTGCTTTAGCCCATCAACAGGGCTCTGTTGTCCTTTTGGACGCCGCACAAAGCATTCCTCATATGCGGGTTAATGTCAGTGACCTCAATGTGGACTTTATGGCTTTTTCCGGCCATAAGATGTTGGCACCGGCAGGAATTGGTGTCCTCTATGGAAAGAAGGAATATCTTCGCTCCATGGAGCCCCTTCGCATTGGTGGTGGCATTGTGGAGGAGGTAACTCAGCAAAGCGTAACTTATATGGATCCCCCTTGGAGGTTTGAAGCCGGAACCCAAAATTCTGAAGGTGTCATTGGTTTGGGTGCTGCCATCGATTATCTGAATGCAGTGGGCATGCCCACCATTGAAAAAATAGAACATCACCTTATGGAATATGCTTTCAAAGAGCTTTCCTCTCTTCCTGAAATAGAGTTATACGGCAAGAATGGATCAGCACACAGAACCGGAATTCTTTCCTTTAATGTGAAATCCGTTCATCCACATGATACCGCTACCATTCTAGCCTCCCACGGCGTTGCAATTCGTGCCGGCCACCATTGTGCCCAGCCTCTGATGGCGCATATGGGAGTTAACGCCACCTGTCGAATGAGCCTGTATTTTTATAACACCGAAGAGGATATTAACCGCCTGATAAATGCATTGAAGACAGTGAAAGGAGTCCTTGGTCTTGAATATTAATGAGTTATATTCACAAACAATCAAAGAGCATAATTTATATCACCATAACAGGCATTTACTCGAAGAGGCTACCATAGAGATGCCGGGCAAAAATCCTAGCTGTGGGGATGATATCAAATTATTTCTAAAACTGGCGGATGGAGTTATCGAAGATGCTTCCTTCACCGGTGATGGTTGTGCCATTTCCCAAGCCTCTGTCTCCATAATGATTGATCTGGTAAGAGGAAAAACTCTGGAAGAGGCCAAAGAATTGAGCCAACTTTTCCTTCGTATGATCCGTCAAGCTCCACTTACCGATGAGGAAATCGAAATATTGGAGGAAGCGGTTGCACTCTCTAATGTATCCAATATGCCAGCTAGAGTAAAATGTGCTACCATGCCTTGGCATACGCTGATGGCGGCGATAGAAACCGCCTAATAGGGAATTAGGGGCTCGAACCCTGGACACCCTGATTAAGAGGGATGTATAGTAATGTAATCACCGATAACACTATTTATTAGTTTGACTTACTTTGAATTATACCTAATGAAACAATTAACTAGTAAGTAATATATATAAAATGGAACTTAAAAAGCAGTTACCGTTAAGGTAGCTGCTTTTGATAATTATGATGGCATTTGTTCTTCTAAAATCAATTCCCAATCATCAAGGAATCCCATATGCCTTGTTAAAGCACATGGAAAATCTTTAAACAATTTCATAATATAACATAGCATGATACCATGCATCACTGAAATTTTTACTATCAAGATAGCCCAAAGGACTATATTTTTGAGTGTGGTGGTACGCTATATATACTCTAAATGAAAATTCTATATCTGGAGTATATTTTAAAATAATGTGCCGAAATTCAGAATCAAAATTATATAATTCAACTATCTTATCGAAAGAAATCCCTTCATAAAAGCGGTTATCTATCCTTAATGTTAAGGAATAGGCACTTAATCTATAATAATTTAACTTTCTTAAGATATCAAATGCATACCGCTCAGCTGATATCTCTAATCCTCTGTCCTTTAATAATTCGATTTGCTCTTCTGTAGATTTAAAAGGTTTACATAGTAAATTATTCATAAATATATGTCTCATATGCAAAATGTTGAAAAAGTCAACAAATCATTTACAAAATCATCCAAATTTCGTATTTTCATTTATTCCTTCCGTAAATCTTTTAGAATTTCTATAACTATACGTTTATCATTCATATCACTTATATTAAAGTAATTTAATAACTGCTCCTACTCATCAATAAGTCTATTATCATCTTTCACGCCTGTGAGAATATAAACAATATCTAAATTGAATTCTTCTTGACTTAAGTATGACATCATACTACAATTATGAGTACGATTTCATACTAATGGAGGGATTAAAATGAAATTTGAACAGAACAGGGTATTACAAGAATTTGATCGAATAAGCAATTCTATAAACGAGTTTTACCATGAGATAACTTTAAAGCAAGGATTATCTGATAGTGCATATGCTATTTTACAGGCAATTCTTATATTGGGTAATGGGTGCACACAGACAGATATATATAAGTATTGCTGTTTAAATAAACAAACCGTTAATTCATCAGTGAAAAGATTAAAGGAAGATGGACTCATTGAGTTTTCAAGGGGAAACGGACGTGAAGTAAGAATACATTTAACTTCTTATGGAGAAAAAATTGTAGAAGAAAAGATTTTACCTATTGAACAGGCAGAAAGTAGTGTGTTTGAAGAAATGACAGTAGCGGAACAACAAGAGATTCTTCGTTTGATGAATAAATACTTGGAGAGATTCAAAGAAAAGGTAAAAATGATTATAGGTGAGTAAGATAGGAGAGTCAATAAAAATGATTCATAAAATAATAAGTACGTTTGGACTGGGAATTTTGGGAGTTGACCCAATAACAGCGGTTTATATGATAACTATGGGACTTAGAAAAGATAAGAAATCTAAGATTTCGTTGTTTTGGTTTTCCTTTATGGGATTTTCCATTTTAGTTGGAGCAATTACGGCAGTTGTGTTTGGTGCATCCGCAGTAGAGTTTTTGAAAAGTATTACACCAGGAGATGATAGCCCTATATGGGCGATTTTGGAATTTACAATTTCGCTTATCATATTAGTATTTGTATGTCGAAAAATATTTAAGAAGAAGGGCAAGAAACAAGAAGAAAAGAAAGCGATAGAGGGTCCAATTATTAAGTATTTGTTTACAGGATTTGTATTTGCGATTACCTGTTTTACTGACCCGACCTATTATGCGGTGATTTTACTTGGTGGAGAAACTAATAATTTTATATCTGCAATAATTTTAATGAGTATTTGGTTTTTAATTAGTCAGTTTATGGCGGTGATTGTATATGTGGCAAATCATTTTAATCTTTTGAAAAAATTAGTGGGCTTTATGGATAGATTAAAAGAAAAAAAGTTAAAGGCAGTAACGCATGTCTTCTATGTGATTTTAGTCATTGTTGCAATAGGATTGATTATTGATTCTGGATACTATTTATTTGCAGGAAACTATTTGTTTTAGTTCTCCAAATTCAAATTGTAGAGGAATGGACAAATTCACTATCTTTATTAATTGTTGGCTTAAAGTAGAGAAAATTACATCCCTCCTTCATTCATAACCATTAACCAATATTATTATCAAGCTGATCTAAAAACAAATTTAATAAGTAATATATAAAGCTACTAATCATTAATTGGATAGTAGCTTTTTAATTGTACCTCAAAAAAGCCAGAAGTAATTACTGATCCGGAACGCTGCAGCAAAGAGATGAGATACATTAGATATAAACTTTGACATATTATCATTAATAAGGAACGTCATACAGATAAGAATTTTTGACACGTTATCATTACAAATCAGCATCAAAATCTGGTCAATCTGGTTATTTATCGGAAAACTGATCTTCAGAATTATATTTCAAAGATAAAATCAAAAAGCTGTAATCCCTTACAAATCAAGACAAAGAAAAAAGCACCCACCCCGAAGCTCCTATGTCTTCAAAATAGATACTTTGTAAGTGCGTCTCCAGGGGCTCGAACCCTGGACACCCTGATTAAGAGTCAGGTGCTCTACCAACTGAGCTAGAGACGCTTGTGCCGTTTTGTTTTGTCCTATTTACCGGACGCAAAAGTTATTATATATGGTCTTGAAACAAATTGCAAGTGTTTTTTTTATTTTTTTAAAAAAATCGAAAATTTATTTTTAAACTCTTCTTATATTTGGAAGAAAAGCCATTGTTTAGCAGGCTTTTCTTCCTTTTGAACTTATGCTAATATTCCCTTTGACATATATTATACAGAAAGATATTTGGTCATAGAAATACTTGAGCTCCAACTTTATTTATGGGCATCCAGCTTGTCCTGAAGGACCTGCTTGGATACAAGGCCGACAACCTTGTCGACAGCTTCCCCGTTCTTAAAGATAATTAATGTAGGGATGGACATAACACGGTACTTCTCCGCGGTATTCGGCTCCTGATCTACATTCAGCTTACCGATCTTGATGACACCCTCATATTCCGTAGCAAGCTCGGTAACGATAGGTGCTATCATCTTACAAGGACCGCACCAGTCTGCATAAAAATCTACTAATACAGGAATCTCTGATTCCAAAGCTTCTTTTTGAAAGTTTCCATCTGTAAATTGAAATGCCATTGTATTTCCTCCATTCTCCTCTTGCATCGGCAATATTCTGCTAATACCGACCAAGAATTCATCCTATTGTTGTATAGTATCTCGATTAATAACCGTTTTATGTGATACAAAATAATATTATCTCAGATGTTATAAAAAGACAAGTATGAATTCATGAGCTATTTCTTCTTTTTCTTCTTTGCACCACTGTTTAATATGCTTGAGACCTCATCCCAGGATTTTTTCATCTTAAGAACCTTCCGGTCGAACTTTGGATTCGTTCCTGTTACCCTTGCTACCTGTGATTTCCAATTGTTTTTCATAGACCTGCGCCTTTAACTTTTATTATCATTCTATGATAATAACACCGGAATAGTCCCTTACTTTTCAAATCGGTTATCTACGAAATGCGACCAAGCGATGAATTGGATTGCCCATAGCTGAGAAGCGTTCTTCATACTCAGTCATGACATTCCCTTCGACATATTCACTATGATGAAGATCATAGGTGACCTCCCGAAGCTCCCAGCCGGCAATTGCTGCCTCCTCTACAGAGAAGTCGAAGAGAGGTCGGTTATCGGTCTTAAAAATCACCTCTCCCTCTTTTTTTAAGCACTGATCATACTTTGCCAGAAACTCCTTGCTGGTTAACCTTCTTTTGGCATGGCGATCCTTTGGCCAGGGATCGGAGAAATTAAGATAGATCCGGTCGATCTCCTCCTTGTCAAAGATATCATTTAGGTATTCTGCATCGAACCGAATAAAGAACACATTATTTAATTTGATGTCCTTACACTTTTCCAGGGCACGAAGTAATACGCTAGAATATTTCTCGATACCGATATAATTAATCTGCGGATTATTCGCAGCCAGCTCCATAATGAACTTTCCCTTCCCCATTCCAATCTCAATGTGCAACGGATTGTCATTACCAAACAATACCTTCCATTGCCCCTTCTGCTTCTCCGGCTCCTGTACAACGTAATCATTTGCTGCCACGATTTCTCTTGAGCCTCTTATATTCCTAAGTCTCATAATTTCCTCCTTATCGCATAACCAACTTCATTGTCCCTATTATAAATTCAAACGATCCTTTCGTCAATTAATCCTTTCCCTCCCCAACCATAATCCCATCTCATGAGTAAGGAGAAACGAACTTCACCCCTTACTTCATTAAAGAAGAGCTAATCTTTCCTTCGAACCTCCCCTTCTCTGTAAGATTCTTCCCTCCTTAGTTATTAAATTTTCCTAACCTTGTCTAAAAATCATTTCTTTTCCACATGCTATATAGTATACTGTAGGGGATGTATTTCATTATGAGAGGAGTCATACAATATGAAAGTGATTGCGATCAATGGAAGTCCAAAACCGATGGGTAATACTTATACCGCACTGAAGACCGTATGCGATGAGCTGGAGCTGCAAGGCATCGAAACTGAAATCCTTCATATCGGCAATATGAATATAACGGGCTGCATCGGCTGCGGACGTTGCAGCAAGGGTCATTGTGTGTTCTCAGATGATTCTCTTCGCAGTATTGTAGAAAAGGTATATGCAGCAGATGGCCTTCTGCTTGGAAGTCCGGTCTACTATGCAAGTATAGCCGGCACAATGAAGAGCTTTCTAGACCGCTTGTTTTTCCCAAATCGGGGGAGATTGCGTTTAAAGATTGGAGCCTCCATTGCTGTTCCACGTCGTTCCGGTGGGATTACAACCTTTGACCAGCTTAATAATTATTTTCTAATCTCAGAGATGATGATTACCCCCTCCTATTATTGGAACGTTATTCATGGCAGTGCGCCGGGAGAAGTAACTCAGGACGGGGAAGGAATGAGTGTTCTCAGGAATCTCGCCAACAATATGGCATGGATGATAAAGATTAAGGAATATTGCAAGGAAGCCCTTCCGACGCCGGAGCAGGCACCTCGTGAATGGACTAACTTCATAAGATAACATTCCCATAACCTCCCTTATTTTGTGTTTACAACCCAATACCTCATATAGTACAATAACATAGACGAATAGCCATTCTTAACAAAACGGGTTAAGGATGGCTATCCCCAACAAAAAGTTGGCTATAGATAATAACGAATAAAGATATTTGAAAAGAATCGAAATTTCACACGATAATTTGGAATTTTATTGGTAAGTTTTTGAGAAAGGCATGGTTTTTCCCTATGAAACGACAATTCATTGCTTTTTTAAGCATTTTGATCATATTCTTGTCCCCGATATTTACTGTAACATCTGTCAAGGCTACTACAACGGAGGAAGGTAATAGCTGGCCGGAAGGACCTAATGTCTTTGCGGAATCAGCAATTGTCATGGAAGCCTCCACCGGACTGATTCTTTATGAGAAGAATATGAATGAGGTGCATTATCCTGCCAGTATTACGAAGATTATGACGGCTTTACTTGCCATAGAGAATTCGAATATGGGAGAGGTTGTAACATTCTCTAAGAAGGCCGTATTTGATGTTGATTTAGACAGCAGCCGTATCGGTATCGATGTGGGAGAACAATTGACTATGCAGCAAAGCCTTTACGGTATATTACTTGAATCTGCCAATGAGGTCTCTTATGCCGTTGCGGAACATGTTGCCGGAAGTGCAGAGGAATTTGCAAAAATGATGACGGAACGGGCCAAGAGTCTTGGAAGTCTGAATACCAATTTCGTAAACCCTCATGGTCTTCATGATGATAACCACTATACCACCTGCTATGATATGGCTTTAATCACTAGGGAAGCAATGAAAAATGATACCTTCCGTAAGATATTCGCAACCAGGACCTACCAGATTCCTCCCACTAACATCCAGTCTGAGACCAGATATCTTAGAAATCATCACCGCTTCATCCTTCGCCAAGATTATCGCTATGATGATTGTATCGGTGGAAAGACCGGATTTACTTCGAAATCCAGGTTCACTCTGGTATCCGTAGCAAAGCGTGGTGATCTGGAATTGATCTGTGTAATTATGAGAGACGACAGCAACGAGCATCAATATACGGATACGCAGAAATTGTTCGATTATGCCTTTGATAACTTCTCCATTTATCCGATTGCAGATCTGGAATCCTCACAGGCACTGGCAGAATCTCCGATGTTTAACCGTTATAATCCCTTATTAAGCGAGAATTCCACTCCGATTACAACCGATGAGAAGGGATACCTGATATTACCGAATACTGCATCCTTTAAGGATGCCATAAAGGAGGTTACCTTTTACCCTTCCTCTGAACAGACCACTACCCTGCAAAATAACAAGATTGTTGGAAAGATTTCTTATACCTATAACGGAAAATATGTCGGCGGTGCTGATATTCTGTTTCATAGCACCCAGCCCTTACGACTAAAGCATACCGAAACAAAGAAAAATAATCCAACCTCCGCTCCCTTGGATTCCTCACCTCAAAAGGCTGATAAGAGCCTTCGTCCGGTGATTCTTGGCGGCATTATTGGATTATTTGTATTAGTTATTATTTTGTATTTCGTTTTAGTTGAGGCTCCACGTATAAAGCGGAGAAACGCATATTATAAGAAACGCGCACGACGCAGATCCTATAAAGAGGATGACTATCTTGATCTTTAATTACTGGCCAAAGGATGCGAACAGAGCTGCAATTTCATCCGCTGACAGTGCTTTGTTTGGATCATCATATAATGGTTTGATTTCCGGCTTTTCCAGTTGAGCTTCTAATACTGCATCCTGAATGAAATCCGCTATCTCGGGCATCGGCTCCTCTATTTCTGTGGGGTCGGTCTCCGGGATTTTTTCTTCTGAATTCTCAATTCCCAGTCCACCGATTAAATGATTTAACTCAGAATCAATATTCTCCCAGGAGTTATCTGTATCGGAAGCCTCATTATCCCAATCCATATTTAAGCTTTGGTCCGAAGTAATCTTCCAGCTATTATCAATATCCTCAAAATCAAGCTCCGTATCATTACTCCAATTACTTGGTTTGGTATTAAGCTCCACCTCTGCTTCCAAGTCCCATCCCGTCTCCGTAAGGTTTTCCACCTGTCCTTCAAAATCCCTGTCCCGGTTATCCTCTTCATAGGAAATAGTCTCGCTAGGAATAATAGCCGCTCCCCTTATATTCTGTAATTCCTCCTGTATTACCCGTGTGCTGTGCTCAAGCTGCTCCACCACCTTATTCAAAAGCACTACCGTCTCACTATGGTCTCCGGTCATGCTGATTGCTTTGATTAGCTGCTTTGTATTTTCCTTATTATAATTAATCTCAAGACCGAGGGCATTTTTCTGTCCCTCTAAGGCTTTTTTCTGCAAGTCGATCAGCTTTTGAAGAGCTTTGTTATTATCACCTTCCAGAAGCTCAATTCGATTGATTAGTTCCTCCAACTTCTCTGATAACGCAGTCGTGTTTTTCTTCGTTGCTGTATAGGTTGCCTTCTGTAGATTATGTAATTCGTCAAAACGCTCATTCCATCGCTGCGTTTCTTCATGATACATTCGGTCAAAATAATTGCGAATCTCCCTTGAACCTTCCATCAGATTACTTCGTATGGAATCAAGACAAAGATAGCCGGTAATCAGTACAACGATACCAAGGGCAATAATACTGAATATATTATCCGATCCTGTCTCTATAAAATATGCCTCTGCCATAATAGAGCCTATGAAGCATAAGCTAAAAAATATTAAATTTAATCTTTTTTTCATATCACTATAGTCCCTACCCTCGCATTATCAGCGATTTCCTTTGCATTTTTAGAATATAATCGCTTTATATATCGACAACTTGTAAAAAAAAGTTTATGTCTAGGACTAAAGTTTTATTTATTATGAATTATTCTCTTTTAAACCACTATGCTTTATGGATACCTGCCCGCTTTTACTGAGATACCTGAATACTCTTTCATTTATACCGGCTAGGTCACACCATAACAAAAGAGCCCGACAAGTCAGGCCCTCCAATTACTGTCTCTATAAGTATTGATGCTTCTAATCGATAATTTCCTTAGGTGTACCAAGAAGCTCCGAGTACTGTGGTAAACGCACCAGGAACCTGGTTCCCTCCCCGACCTTACTCTGTACTTCGATAGTACCACTATAGTAGTTCACAATATGTTTTACAATGGATAAGCCAAGTCCCGTTCCGCCAACCTTTTTGCTACGTCCCTTATCTACCCGATAAAAGCGTTCAAAAATTCTTACCCTAGAATCCTCAGGTATACCAACACCGGTATCCTCCACCATAATAATAATCTCCTTTTGCTCACAAGTAACAGTAACCCACACTTTTCCGCCCGGTTTATTGTATTTGATTGCATTGATAATCAGATTATTGAACAGCTCTCTAAGCTGCTGTGTATTCGCATAAATGGTCAATGGTCTACAATTGGTGGTGACCTCCACCTGATACTCCCTGGCTAGGGGCTCAAGAGAAGTACACACCTCCTTAACTAGAGGAGCAAGACGTACCTCGGATAATGTAACCTCCGCTTCCTTTGTCTCTAGTCTGGATATCATCAGAATATCATTGATCAGGCTTGTCATGTTGATGGTTTCCTTTTTAATCCTTGCAAGAAAATCTCTCTTCATGTTCTCATCCGCTACAATATTATTCTCCAATAGCTCAAGATAGCCTCGAACAGAGGTAAGAGGTGTCTTCAGCTCATGGGATGCGTTGGAGAAAAACTCCTGACGTACCATACGTTCAAATTCTATTCGATCCATAGATTCCTTCACCGATTGTGACATCTTCATCGTGGTATCCGCAATCACATTCATTTCCTCATATTTATACTTCTTAAAGCGGAATTCCGGATTATCCTGAGAAAGCTTATTTAACTCTTCTGCAATCTCATTCAAGGGCTTTGTTACGGACCCTGCAAATCGATTTGCAATAAAAACAGAAACCAGTAATGAGATACCGATACTGATAAATATTGCTGGAATTAGTAAACCGGCATATTGCTCCACTCCTGAGAAGGGAATTGCCATTCGGATTATATATTGATCATTATGGGATATACTTGCCACATAGAGCATGGGTATATTTAGAGTCTCCGATTTTCTCGTTGCATAACCCAGACCCTTTGCCATGGCCTCCCTCACCTCTTCTCGATCACTGTGATTTTCCATGATGGAGCTATCCTCGACTTCGCTGTCCGCAATCACCCTTCCCTCCCGATCGATCACCGTAAATCTGGTCATCTCATTACCATCGATCAGCTTTAGCTCATTTACCTGAGCTCTCAGGTTCCTATCATAATCCAGGCTGTGATCGGTGATTTTTACAGTATAGAGCATATTTTCCTCGGTTCGATCAAGAATAATCTCACTGATTGCCATACTAAAAATACCGCCGCATAAGATAAGCGCCAGTGAAACAATCAATATAAATCTCTGAAATATCGCTCTTTTCACAATCCCTCCTAGGGTTAATTATACTTTAGAGAAGCGGTACCCCACACTTCGAACTGTCTTTATATGCTCAACTCCTATTGTGCCAAGCTTCTGCCGTAAGGTCCGTATATGAATATCCAATGTCCTGGATTCTCCGTCATATTCATATCCCCATATTTGATTAAGCAGTTCATCCCGACTAACCACTCGTACATCATGCTCAATTAAATATAACAATAATTCATATTCTTTAAAGGTAAGCTCAACCGGAACCCCATTATTGGTAACCTCCCTCGTCTGAGGGTTGATTTTCAAGGTATCAATCACTATAACATCACTGACATCCTCATTCTTCGCTCTGC
>JAEYXC010000274.1 GCA_023428655.1 Bacillota bacterium
ATCGGTAATCATATCGGTGTAGCAATCGAGAACAATTTCTTGTATAAGCAGATTAGGGACAGTGCCTTCCATGACGGCTTAACCAATATCTTTAATAAGAGATATTTCTTTGAGACCTTGAATATGGTTTCTAATCTTACGGAGCAAAATTATAGTATTGCTATTGTGGATCTGGATAATTTCAAACGGATTAATGACACATATGGTCACCCCATGGGCGATGAGGTGTTAAAGACCGTCTCCAAGCTGATCCAGAAGGCAACACGAGCGAATGATATTGTGGCACGCTACGGTGGGGATGAGATTATTATCTTTTTCCAGAACTTTACCGATCATGACAAGGTATATCAGCGTGTGGAAGCAATACGTAATGAGATTGCTCAGACGATAATATCCTATGATGATGCTACGATATCCACTACGGTCAGTATTGGGGTATATATTAAACATGATGTTTATATGACTCTCAATGATGTGATCAAGAAGGCGGACGAAATTATGTATCTGAGTAAAAACAGCGGAAAAAATAGAGTGACCATCGGCGGTTAACGCTTTATTTTACATTTTACTTGACAAGAAGAACAAAAATGATAGAATATTACTTAATTCATGTCAAGTCACACCGACGGTTCGGTTATACTTGAGATATTGCAATTTCATATTTAATTAAGGCTGTGAAGAGGAGTAGTAGAAGGATTCTATCATTACAGAGAGTCACTGGTGGTGGAAAGTGACAGATAAGAACTTTGAACTCGCCTTGGAGCTCTCTGACTGAACCTAAGTAGGCAGAGCGGGTCATCCCGTTACAGGTGAAATGAGGACATTGAGGGCAATTTGCATCAATGGACTAGAGTGGTACCGCGGATTTGAGTTCAAGGAATTTTGAACCTCTTCGTCTCTAGATTATGAGATGAGGAGGTTTTTTTGTTATGACAGTAGAAGGTTCACAAAGGGTGCTTTCTATGATTCCTTTAACCATTTAAATTTGATTTAAGGAGGCTATTAGCAAATGAGTGAGTATTATTCACCAAATGATGTGGAGAAGAAATGGCAGGAGATTTGGGAGAAGGAACACGCCTTTCGGGTTGGCAGCGATAAGTCAAAGCCTAAGTTTTATGCATTGGTAGAGTTTCCCTACCCATCCGGTCAAGGGCTTCATGTAGGTCATCCGAGACCTTATACGGCACTTGATATTATTGCAAGAAAGAGAAGACTTGAGGGTTATAATGTATTATATCCCATGGGCTGGGATGCCTTCGGACTTCCAACGGAGAACTATGCGATAAAGAATCATATTCATCCCAAGATAGTTACCAAGCAGAATGTTGAGCGCTTCACAGAACAGTTGAAGGCTCTCGGATATTCCTTCGATTGGGATAGGGAGATTAATACGACGGACCCGAATTATTATAAATGGACTCAGTGGATCTTCCTTCAGCTATTTAAGAAGGGACTTGCTTACAAATCCGAGATGCCGATTAACTGGTGTACCTCCTGTAAGGTTGGACTTGCCAATGAAGAGGTTGTTGGAGGTGCATGTGAGCGCTGCGGCGGCGAGGTAGTTCGTAAGGTTAAAAGCCAGTGGATGCTAAAGATTACTGAATATGCGGATAAGCTTATTGATGATCTTGATCAGGTGAATTATATTGATAAAATCAAGGTATCTCAGGTGAATTGGATCGGCCGTTCGGTTGGTGCAGAGGTTGATTTCAAGATATCCGGTAAGGATGACAGTCTGAGAATCTTTACAACAAGACCGGATACACTGTTTGGAGCAACCTATATGGTAATTTCTCCGGAGCATCCTCTGATTGATAAATATAAGGATGAGCTTAACAATTACGAAGAATTAATCAATTACCGTGAGCAGGCTTCCAAGAAATCCGATTTTGAGAGAACGGAGCTTGTGAAGGAGAAGACAGGTGTTGCAATCGATGGTCTTATGGCGGTTAATCCTGTAAACGGAAAGGAAATCCCGATCTGGATCTCCGATTATGTATTAATGACCTATGGTACCGGAGCAATTATGGCAGTACCGGGACATGATGAGAGAGACTGGGATTTTGCAAAGAAATTCAAGCTTCCGATTATTGAAGTAGTTGCAGGCGGAAATGTGGAGGAGGCAGCTTATACGAATACTGCCACCGGCAAGATGGTGAACTCTGATTTCTTAAACGGTCTTGAGGTGGCGGATGCGAAGAAGAAGATCTTAGAATGGCTGCAGGAGAAGGAGATCGGAGCAAAGAAGGTAAACTTTAAGCTTCGTGACTGGGTATTCTCCCGTCAGAGATATTGGGGAGAGCCTATTCCGATTGTTCATTGTGAGAAATGCGGTTATGTTCCGCTTCCAGAGAGTGAGCTGCCGTTGATGCTTCCTGAGGTTGAGAGCTACGAGCCTACGGATAATGGAGAATCACCCTTAGCACCCATGACGGAATGGGTCACAACAACCTGTCCCTGCTGTGGAGGCGAGGCGAAGAGAGAAACGGATACGATGCCTCAGTGGGCAGGATCCTCCTGGTATTTCTTGCGCTATATTGATCCTCATAATACAGAAGCCTTTGCAGGGAAAGAGGAATTGGATTACTGGATGCCGGTAGACTGGTATAACGGAGGTATGGAGCATACCACACTTCATTTATTATATTCCCGTTTCTGGCACAAATTCCTCTACGATCTTGGCTTAGTAAATACACCTGAGCCTTATGCAAAGAGAACCAGCCATGGTATGATTTTAGGTGAAAACGGCGAGAAGATGTCAAAGTCCAGAGGCAATGTGGTGAATCCGGATGACATTATCCGTGAGTTTGGTGCAGATACACTGCGTACCTATGAGATGTTTATCGGAGCCTTTGATTTGAGCGCTTCCTGGTCCAATGAAGGTGTAAAGGGTTGTCGCCGTTTTATTGACCGTGTATGGAAGCTGAAGGATCAGGTCAATTCAGAAGAGGGATATTCCTCCGCTTTAGAGACAAAGATGCATCAAACAATTAAGAAGGTTAGTCTCGATTATGAGAGCATGAAGTTTAACACGGCAATTGCAGCGATGATGTCATTGGTAAATGAGTTCTATAAAGCGGACTCCGTAACCAGGGGTGAATTCAAGACCTTATTAATTCTATTAAATCCTGTGGCACCTCATATTACAGAGGAGCTTTGGCAGTTAATCGGTGAGCCGGGTAGAGTATATCAGCAGTCCTGGCCGGTCTATGATGAGAATAAAACCATAGAGGATACCGTGGAAATTGCGGTTCAGATTAATGGTAAGGTGAAGGCGAATCTGAATATCTCTTTGAATGAGAAGCAGGAAGAGGTTCAACCCAAAGCAATGGAGCTGCCTGCAATTGTAGCTGCCTTGGAAGGAAAAACCGTCGTAAAGGTAATCTATGTACCAAATCGAATTCTAAACATTGTTGTAAAATAGAGTTAGAAAATAGAATTTCGATTTCGTATTAAACATTAAAATAACTAAAAATGAGCTGATGCACTGCGGTTATTCTACTGCCAGTGCACAGCTTTTTTTTAGGTGTACTTAATGAGAAAGTGTGTGGCTATTGATCCATAAAGAGACCGTTTGCTGCCATCGGTACTTAGGTTGTGGTAGAGGGCTTATCTGCCACAACCTTATGTACCGCTATGAGCAGCAACCGAGTGAGAACGTGTCTCTGATGGATTAATAGTCACACACTTTCATAATATCGAAAATGTGATAAACTCTCTAACGTGAAAAGGGCGTCGTACATTTAATGCGACAGCCTTCGATGACTTAATCTGCCGATCCCTTCGTCGTATCCTTCAGCAGATACCATAGAATGGAGATCAGGACGGCGGCAAGCAAGGAATTCAAAAATCCATTCATTTGAACTCCCGAAACCATAAGGTCAGCCAACATAATCGTCCATGCATTCACAACGAAGCTAAAGATGTTAAAGGTGATAATATTAATCGGTAGGGTTAGCAATAGCAGCAGGGGCTTAACCAGAAGATTTATAAAAAACAGTACTAAGCCCATAAGAAGTAAGGATGGAATGTCCCTAATGGTAATCGTAGGAATTACCATGGAAAGCAGATAAATGATAGCCACCGATGACATGTATTTAAGCAATAATCTTGACATAATTCCCTCCCATAGAGTTATCTTATTTTAACGGATACTGTAATGTTTTTGGTATTTACCTCTACCAGATCATAGGGCTCACTATCAGTTAAGGAGGCAAACAACTGTTCAATAGAATGAATCATTTCCCTTACCGCCTTTGCTGAGATAGGGTGGGGAAAGTGAACAGTGGAATGCTTGGGAAGAAAGAGGCAGGTAAATTCCATGATATCCAGTACGCAGTCAAACAGCTCCTGAAATACATAGAGACTGACGGGAAAGTTAATGTAAAAGCGTCGATCTCCGGTGGTATGAACCTTAATCCATAGAATACGGAAGCCTCTATTCCACATAGATCTTCACCTTCACCATGGCATGCTGTTCCTCGGACCATGCTTCTACATCAACGATATTCGGATCCTCCAGCGTGCCACTAATAATATCATCGATAATTTGAGCAAAATCAATGTTGGAGAAATCAATGCCCTTGCTTTCCATCTCTTTTCTTGCATCAGCAGGGATTACATTTGTCATCTTGGTTGCTATTTCACCAAGTGTAGTAAGAAGTCTTAGAGGTACATTCACATTCACATTAACGGTACTGTTATCGGAGGTGACTTTAACCTTCAGGAACTTATAGTTATGTTTTATTCGAACGGGTTGAGCAGAAGTTAGCGTACTATTAACCTGCTCTGTTTCGTCTGTGAGATTAAGAGCCTCCAATAGCTCCATACCCTCCGTGGCTGTAATTTGTCCTTTTTCAATCATTTCCAATATTCTTAATTGCTCACTCATCTTATTTCCTCCATTCTTATTTTGGCAATACTACCTTGCGGCATAATAACAACCTATAGATTCTTAATTCGATCCGTCGCTTCCTTTGCAGAGATTTCACCTCGGGAGAGCTGCTCCAGAATCTCATTCTTGGCCAGCTCCTTCTGCTCCCTATCCTTGATTTCCACCTTGGTTGTAACCTCGTAACCCAAGCCACGTATTGCAGAGTCCAGCTTTCCACGAACGGTGGGATAGGAGATACCAAGCTCCTTCTCCACCTCCTTAATACTTCCGCGGCATTTGATGAAGACCTTTAGAAATTCGAGATCTTCCTCCGGAAGCCGACAGAATTCACAGGGTTGAAAATCACCTTCAATCGCTGTGGAGCATTTTGGACAGCCTAGCTTCGTAATCGCCAGCTTCTCACCACATACAGGGCACTTTCCGGGAGCTTTATATTTCATTCGTTTCACCT
>JAEYXC010000317.1 GCA_023428655.1 Bacillota bacterium
CCGTAAGCCACAGTAAGAACCCGATCTGCTATAACGGGGATCTCTTTTCCGTGGATGACTACAAGCGGTTTGTAGCACAATTCCCGGAGGTGAATAAGGTTATGCTGGGCCGTGGCCTGCTTATGAATCCGGCGTTAATCGGAGCGATTACAAGAGAGGAGAGGCTTAGTAAGGAAGTGCTGAGAGCCTACCATGATCGGATCTATGGCGACTATAAAGCAATTCTCTTTGGTGACCGTAATGTTTTATTTAAAATGAAGGAAATCTGGTTCTATCTGATCAAAGCCTTCGCCGACAGTGAGAGGTATGCTAAAAGGATTAGGAAAGCAGAAAGATGCAGTGATTACGATGAGATTATAGAAAAATTGTTTGAGGATGGTGAGTTATTATTTTAATGAGGAGGGTCAAATATGAGTAAAATGCCGGTTCTTTTTGTCGGACATGGTTCTCCGATGAATGCAATTGAGAATAACGAATTTACTGAAAATTGGACTAAAATAGGAGCAGCTTTACCGAAACCCAAGGCGATATTATCCATTTCGGCTCATTGGTATACCGATGGAACAAGAATTTGTGATGAAGCTCATCCAAGACAGATCTATGATATGTACGGCTTTCCAAAGGAGTTGTATCAACTAATATATACAGTGGATGGGGCACCGGATAATGCACATATCACGAAAAAGCTGCTCCGTCGAGAGGTGGTAGTTGATAATAGCTGGGGGATCGACCATGGAACCTGGGCGGTGCTTTGTCACATGTTTCCTCAGGCTGATATTCCGGTTTTTCAACTGAGTATTGATAAAAACCTGGATGTCGGGACGCATTATCGGATCGGGGAGGAGCTTCATGCATTACGTGAGCAGGGGATATTGATCCTGGGCAGTGGTAATGTGGTCCATAACCTGGCGAAAATCAACTGGGAGCTGGAAGGGGGTTATCCTTGGGCAAGGGAGTTTGATCATTACATAAGGGAGGCTATTCTTGCGGGAGAACATCAACAGGTGATTCATTACGAAAATGCAGGGAAAGCTTCTGAATTGGCATTTTTTACACCGGAGCATTATGATCCTCTATTATATGCACTGGGTGCAGCTGGGCAGGACAGCAGGGTAACGGTATACAATGACGCCTGTATTTTGGGCTCGCTTTCCATGACTAGCTATCTGTTTCAATAAGAAATAGATTACCTTATCGGATATAGAATCGCATGTTACAATAATCGCATATAATTCTTGTTGACTTAAAGTGTACTTCAAGGACTATAATTTTGATATGTTTATTAAAGTTGTTAATCAGCTTTCACGTGATATGTATTTTCGGAGATTTCACATCATACGTGATTGAATTTCTGCGAGGACTTTGTAAGCATGTCGATTCAAGTATGAATAAGGAGGGATAGGATGAGAACAATCAAATTAGGAACTTCCAATTTGGAGGTACCTGTTATAGCAGTCGGATGTATGCGAATCAATGGTTTGGATCAAACAGAAGCGGAGCGCTTTATTAAGACCTCTATTGAAAATGGTGCCAATTTCTTTGATCATGCAGATATATACGGTGGAGGCACCTGCGAGGAAATATTTTCAGATGCAATCCAGATGAATCATTCTCTGCGTGAGAAGGTTATTCTGCAGTCGAAATGCGGTATTCGAAAGGGTATGTTTGATTTCTCTAAAGAGCATATCTTAACCAGTGTGGATGGAATACTAAAAAGATTAAAAACCGAATATCTTGACGTGCTATTGCTACACCGTCCGGATGCTCTGGTAGAGCCGGAGGAGGTGGCGGAAGCCTTTGATCAGCTTTATCATAGCGGTAAGGTTCGTAATTTTGGCGTGTCCAATCAGAAGCCAATGCAGATCCAATTGTTGAAGAAATATGTAACACAGCCCATCGTCGCAAATCAGTTACAGCTTAGTATAACCAATGCTACGATGATCTCAGCCGGAATTCATGTGAATATGCTGGATGAAGCAGCTCTGGACCGTGATGGGAGTATACTCGATTATTGTCGTCTGAATGATATTACCATTCAGCCCTGGTCACCCTTCCAGTATGGCTTCTTTGAAGGAGTATTTCTGGATAATGAGAAATTCCCAGTGCTGAATGCCAAGATTAATGAGATTGCTGCAAAATACAATGTTACCAATACCACAATTGCCATGGCTTGGTTATTACGACATCCCGCGCATATGCAGCCGGTAACCGGAACGATGAATATCGAGCGTCTTTTGGATTGCATTAAAGCAGCAGAAATCAATCTGACCAGGGAAGAATGGTATGAGATATATCGAGCTGCCGGTAATATATTACCTTAAGAAGAAAGTAATCAATAGAAAAAAGCCTAAGGAGGTGGTTGTTCATATCCGACGATACATTGACGTCGGTGGAATACCTACTCCTTAGGCTTTATTTGCGACAGCTGAAAGTCCGCAAGCGGATTTCCAATTGTTGTATAGAACATTTTGACACCTTCCGGTAACTATCGGCTGGTGTCACTGCTTTTATTCTTAGGATTATCCTCCTTCAATCCGAATACGGCACGGGCACTTTCTGCCTGTGGGTCATGCTTTATATGCTTGGAATGAAAGGTTCCGTC
>JAEYXC010000377.1 GCA_023428655.1 Bacillota bacterium
ATTCTGGTAACAAAGGATGGAATGTGTATTCGTTTTAACGAACGGGATGTAAGACCAACCGGAAGAACCTCCATGGGTGTTATCGGTATGACCTTGAATGCCGAGGATGAGATTGTAGGAATGCAGCTCCATACCCAGGGTTCATATCTATTGTTCGTATCTGAGAATGGATTAGGAAAGCGTACGGAAATGGATGAATTTACGGTTCAACGCCGTGGTGGTAAGGGTGTTAAATGCTATAAGATTACCGAGAAGACCGGTGCCGTAATCGGAGTAAAGGCAGTAAATGAAGAAAATGAAGTTATGCTGATTACGAATGAAGGAATTATTATTCGAATCATGGTTAGTGATATCTCAGTACTTGGCAGAATTACATCCGGTGTTAAGCTGATGGATATTGATGTAGAAAACAAGATTAAGGTTGCGAATCTTACGAAGGTAAGAGAAAGCACAGCGTCTGAGGATGAGTTGATTAAGAATCTTGAGAATGAACTCAACGAAGAAAATCAGGTTGTTGACACCAGTGAATTTATGGATGAAGTAACCTATGATGATGAATTCTCAGAGGACTCCTTCGAGGAACCGATAGAGGAGAGCGAGAGCGAGAATGAGAATAATTAACACCGACATAATAACCAAAAATATAAAAGAAATGTGCATCGAAGCCAACTATAAGTTGGCTTCTGATGTAGATGATAGCATTCGCAGTGCAGGTGAATTAGAGACAAGCCCTCTTGGAAAGCAGATTCTAAGTCAATTAAGTGAAAATTTGGATATTGCTGCAGCGGAAGATATTCCTATTTGTCAGGATACCGGAATGGCCATAGTATTTGTCAAGCTGGGTCAGAAGGTACAGCTCGAAGGAGAATTTCTGGAGGATGCAATTAATGAGGGGATTCGTCAGGGCTATCAGGAGGGTTATCTTCGAAAATCCGTGGTAGGGGATCCGTTAATCCGTGTTAATACAAAGGATAATACGCCGGGTATTATTCACTATGAGATGATTCCCGGGGACCGGATAGAATTAACCGTAGCACCGAAGGGTTTTGGAAGTGAGAATATGAGTCGTGTTTACATGTTAAAACCCTCGGATGGAGTAGAGGGTGTGAAACAGGCAGTACTTGAGACGGTTAAATTAGCAGGTCCCAATGCCTGTCCACCCATCGTAGTAGGAGTGGGTATTGGAGGTAGCTTTGAAAAATGTACTCTTTTATCTAAAAGGGCTTTAACCAGAAGTATAAATCAGCAGTCCCCTTTAGAACACATCCGTAAGCTTGAGGAAGAATTATTATCCGAAATTAATCAACTTGGTATAGGCCCTGGTGGCCTAGGGGGAAGGATGACTGCACTGGGAGTAAATATTGAGATTTACCCGACCCACATTGCAGGTCTACCGGTTGCAATTAACATCTGTTGTCATGTAAACCGCCATGTTAGTCGGGAAATATAAATAAGTTACGGTACTAAGGCATGTTCTTCGGCTTCTGATGAGATTGCTAAGTTTAAAATAAGATGATATGGGTATACTTTTAAGGTGTCTATGATAATCCATAACAGATACCTTGATAATAGAATTAAAGGGGATCAAAATGGAACAGTATATCACAACACCATTAACAACAGAAAAGGTAGAAAAGCTGCAAGCAGGAGATTATGTTTATATTACGGGAACCATTTATACTGCAAGAGATGCTGCACATCAGAGGATGTATGATACAATCCTTCAGGGTAGTAATATACCGATTGATCTGTTGAATAATATTATCTACTATTTAGGTCCTACTCCGGAACGGGAGGGACAGGTAATTGGTTCGGCAGGACCGACTACCAGTAGTCGTATGGACAAATATACACCTATGCTGCTGGACCTGGGCTTAAAGGGTATGATTGGTAAGGGAAAAAGAAGTAAAGAGGTTATTGCATCTATGATACAAAATAAAGCAGTTTATTTTGCGGCAGTAGGTGGAGCGGGTGCCCTTTTATCAAAAAAAATCAAGGAAAGCAAAATAATCGCTTATGATGACCTTGGAACAGAAGCCATTCGGGAATTACAGATCGAAGATTTTCCAGTTATTGTGGTTATTGATTCGAAAGGCAATAATTTATATGAAATAGTGATGCAAAATTCTTGACAAAGCCTATGCCATTTGTTATACTTGATTTTGCTTCTGTGAGAAATGACGGAAAGCAATCTATAAACCAAGAGAATTAATTTTTAATTCCTCTTGCATAGCAGAACTTATAAAAGTTCGGATCTGGAGAAATACTCAAGAGGCCGAAGAGGCGCCCCTGCTAAGGGTGTAGGTCGGGCAACCGGCGCGAGGGTTCAAATCCCTCTTTCTCCGTATAAAAAAGCGTACCAGTTTGGTACGCTTTTTTTATTAAATTAACTTGAGCCAAATATGCCTCAAAAGAGCAGACGATATCGAAGTCGGATTACATTCCCATGCGTACATGATAAGCACCTCCTTATAAAATATTATAGCATAAAAATGTAATTTGTTTTGATGTACAATGCCTTGTTAAAAATATAAAAAGCAGTTGACTCTTGGGTTACCCAAGGGATTACAATGATTTCAGACGACAGGGGTGCACACCTGTAAGCCTTTGATAAGGAGGAATAATATGTTTCGTATCGGCGAATTCTCCAAATTATGCGGATTATCCATTGATACCCTCTACCATTATGATAAGATGAAGCTCCTAGAGCCTGCCAGAGTGGATCAATTCAGTGGATATCGATATTATGAAGCCGGTCAGTTGGTGACGGTTAATAAGATTATGGCATTAAAGGATGCTAACTTTTCCCTAGAGGAAATTGCAGAGGTACTTCATCATAATATTCCTTTACCCTCCTTGATAAGCTTATTAGAGAATAAGTCTTTAATATTAGAGGAGGAGCTTCATAAGGAGTTCAACAGGCTACAACGTCTCCGAACCAATATATTTTTAATCAAGAATGGAGGCATCCCCCAAATGAATGAAATAACAATTAAAAGTGTGGAACCAATTCGAATCGCATCCATAAGAAGAAGCTTTCATAGCAGTCGATTTGATGAAGAGTTGACGGATATGTGGGCAAAGGTTAACGAGCACATTGATGAAATGGGCGGAAAACGAACAATACCCTGCATGATGTTGTACCATAAGGGGTGGATTGATTTGGATTCTACATCTACCCTGGAGGTAGAAGTTGTAGAACCAATTACTAAGAGCTTTTCTGAGTCAGATATGGTAAAGGTCTATGAGCTGCCGGCAGAAGAGAAGGTAGCTTGCATCGTGCATAAAGGTCCCTTCTCTACGATATCGGGGACATATGAAGCCTTATATGATTGGATCAAACAGAATGGATATATAATGTGCGGGCCCCTTCGAGAGATATATCACAAAGGAGAGTGGGTCACCGATAACCCGGAGGAATATATTACTGAGTTGCAGGTACCGATTGAATAATAGCTTTCAGTAAAATGAGTTAATGTCTATAAAAAAGGTGCTGTACAATTAGTGAAAGAAGATTGTACGGCACCCTTTTTAACCCTTTTTAAGTCTATATTTTAATTATTAAAATTGGAAATAATATTCTTAAAAGAAAGAAGCATGGTATAATATGGATCAAGCTATCATAGTTAATTTAAGAAAAATATTTCAAAGAGGGATAAGTTATGGATCAAACAACTATGGAGTTAAAGGAAGAGCTTCATCGGCTTGGAGCAGATCTTGTGGGAATTGGTGACATTTCAATTCTTCCGGCCGAGGTCAGGAAAAATATGACCCTTGGTATCGCAGTAGCGGTTGCGATAGATCCAAATGTCATAAAGGGGATAAAAGATGGGCCAACGATGGAGTATCTGGAGGCTTATGATCTGTTAAATAAGAAGCTGGATTACATTGTATCCTGTGGTGCGCAGTACATACAAAAGCTTGGTTACGAAGCAATCGCTCAAACAGTATCAGAGGTGACTAAGACGGAGACAGAGTATCATACTTTACTCCCACATAAGACCGTAGCCACAAGAGCGGGGATTGGTTGGATTGGTAAGAATGCAATGCTGGTAACAAATGAGTATGGCAGTGCGGTACGTATTTCAGCAATTCTAACCAACGCAAAGCTCGAGGTGGATCATCCGGTCAATGTATCACAGTGCAAAGACTGTATGTGTTGTAAAGAGTCATGCCCCGGTGATGCAATTGTAGGGGAGAATTGGAATATAGAAGCCGGTAGGGATGCATTGTTCGATCCGGTCAAATGTAAAAAGGCTGCAAGGCATATTACAAAGGAAAGATTAAATGTTGAGAAAACCTTATGTGGAAAATGTGTTCTGGTATGCCCGTTTACACAAAGGTATTTAAAAAATATATATAGAAAGAATAAGTAAGCTCTACAAAGGCTTATTTTAAAGGATTCTGGAAGCATTGTTTGAGTTTAATAAATTGTTTTAAAAAAATAAAAAATTTATGGTAAAAAATTGTTGACAAAGATATACTCATGTGATATCATTTATTTTGCTGACGCGTTAAAGAAAATAAACGCAAAGCAAAACGAACCTTGATAATTGAACAGTGAAACAACCCTGAAAATTCTAAAAAACTCGAAGTTCCACATGGACTTCGAAAATAGATTTTCATTATGATATATCGTAATGATATGTCAACGAACCGTATCTGGAA
>JAEYXC010000407.1 GCA_023428655.1 Bacillota bacterium
ATATAGGAATATAAAGGTATAGTGAGGGATGCATTATGAGGATCGGATTATTTATTCATTCACACACGGGCAATACGCAAGCAGTTGCTGAGCAATTAATGGAGAAGCTGATGCAAAACGGACATCAGGTTGAGCTTAAAAGGCTGGAACCCATTGGTGGAGAAAATACAAACGAAATTGACATCGACAAGATCAGCTTTCTTCCGGAGCCGGATATGAGTGGATATGATTATTTGATTGTAGGTGCTCCTGTCAGAGGTTTTTCCATATCACCAGTGTTGGCAGCATATATCAAAAGGATTTCCACCTTGAAGGGACAGAAGGTAGATCTGTTTGCTACTCAAGCCTTTCCATATGCTTGGATGGGTGGAAAAAATGCAATCAAACAGATGAGAAATGCTTGTGAACAAAAAGGAGCTACTGTGGTTAAAACAGCGATTGTTAATTGGAGGAGTAAGAAGAAGGATGCTCAAATTCAGGAGCTGATCACAATGCTTGGGAAAAAATAACTTAGATAATAGATCGCCGGTATGGATGCAATAATATGCAACCAGCCGGCTTTTCTTAATCATGGATTGAAAATCCATTCAAAAAAGAATACAATTATAGTAATTAGTATACCTTACCTAAAGAGGTAGCATTGCCCTCACGATTCAAAAGAGATTCAGATATCAAGTACTGTGGCTGTTAGGTTCAATTGAAATTCAGATAATGATGTACTATGGTTGTTAGAAGAAATAAAAATTAAATAACGAGGTGCTATGGTTGTTACAAAGCAACAGAAATTAAATAACGAGGTACTTTGGTTGTTACGACAACAGAAATTGAAATAACGGGGTGTCATGGTTGTTAGATCACAAGAAATTATGACAGGAGGTTGTGGTTATATGTCGGATATCATCAACGCATTAGAGCAGCAAAAGCAATTTTTTAATGTAGGGAATACCAGAAGAATAAAGGTTAGATTGGAATACTTGGACAAACTCGAGCAGTCCATCAAGGAACATGAAGTGGATATTCTGGATGCACTTCAAAGAGATTTAAATAAAGCACCTTTTGAAGCCTATGCGACAGAAATCGGAATAGTATTGGAGGAAATCCGTTTTGTAAGAAAACACCTGAGAGAATGGGCAAGACCAAAAGCGGTCAGAACCCCAATCACCAATTTCCCGGCGACTAGCAGAATCTTCTCGGAGCCATATGGTGTTGTTCTGATTATGTCCCCCTGGAATTATCCCTTTCAGTTAGCGATCGCTCCTTTGGTTGGTGCGATTGCAGCAGGCAATTGTGCTATTGTTAAGCCCTCTAACTACTCATGGAATACATCCTTGGTAATAGAAAGAATTCTTTCCGAGGTCTTTCCAAAGGAGTATGTGGCCGTAATCCAGGGAGGAAGAGAGGCGAATCAGACACTTCTAGAGCAAAAGTTTGATTATATCTTCTTCACCGGTAGTGTGACTGTTGGCAAAACAGTAATGAAAGCAGCCTCTGAGCACCTGACACCGGTGACCTTGGAGCTTGGGGGAAAGAGTCCCTGTATTGTGGATGAAACAGCGAATCTTGAGCTGGCAGCCAAAAGAATTGTGTGGGGCAAATTTATCAATTCCGGCCAGACCTGTGTAGCACCGGATTATCTTTTGGTCCATCATAGTGTTAAGGCAAGCCTTCTGGAGAAGATGAAAAAGTATATTCATCAATTCTACGGAGAGAAAGCCTGTTTTAACCAAAGCTTTCCCAAGATAATCAATGAGAAGCATTTTGATCGCTTGCTTGGTTTGATGGAGGGAGAAAAGATAGTCATCGGAGGAACCTCCTCGAGAGAGAGATTACAGATTTCTCCGACGATACTGGATCATATTACCTGGAGCAGTCCAGTTATGTCCGACGAAATCTTTGGCCCTATTTTACCGGTCTTGGAGTTTCAGAATCTGAATGAAGTGATAACTAAGATCAACAGCCGTCCAAAACCTCTGGCACTTTATTTGTTCACAACAAAAAAGGAGAACGAAAGAAAAGTGGTACGTCATATCTCCTATGGAGGAGGTTGTATCAATGATACTGTTATGCATCTAGCGACTTCCCATATGCCCTTTGGTGGTGTCGGCGATAGTGGCATGGGGAGGTATCACGGGAAAGACAGCTTTGATACCTTTTCGCATAAAAAAAGTGTTCTTAAGAAAGCAAATTGGCTGGATGTTCCTCTTCGTTATCCGCCTTATAAAGATCATCTTAAGCTTTTAAAGAAGTTGTTTTAACCAGTAAGGATGAATCATGATGTCTCATAAAAATTAAAGCAGGAGGAGTGTTTATGAATTTTGATCCAAACAGCGGTTTTCTTTACGCAGTAGCAGCCATTGTTATTTTATTTGTAATAGTGCAATCCTTCTTTTTTCTTGTCCGAGCATATAAAAGGGCTAAGGTGATTGGTATGGATATGGCACAGATTCACAGGACGATCATTTCAACAGCGATTTTTACAATCGCACCTGCTATCTCAATTCTGCTAGGTGTTATTACACTATCAAAGTTTCTGGGGTTACCGCTTCCGTGGATACGACTAAGTGTCATCGGTGCGATTACCTATGAGCTGCCTGCAGCAACGACAACAGCAAATGCGTTAAAGGTCTCCTTATCTGAAACCATAACGGATCCCAGAGTCTATTCGGCCATTGCCTGGGTAATGACTCTTGGAATTATGCCAAGTATCATCTTAGTACCGATATTGTTGAAGCGTATTCAGAAAGGGTTATTATCCATTAAGTCAAAGGATAGCAAATGGGGGGATATATTTATCACAGCAATGTTCTTAGGTATGATATCCGCATTCCTGGGAATGGTTTTTGCCAATATCCGAGGTGGACTGGCAGGATGGATTCCGTTATTTGTATTACTATTTTCTGCCTTGCTAATGGCAGTCTGTGGCTTATTGATCAAGAAATGTAAGATGAATTGGCTTCAGAATTACGCATTACCCATCAGTATGCTTGGTGCGATGGCATTTGCGGTTCTGATTACACCAATCATCGGTTAGGGGGAGATACCATGAAGCAGAAAAGCTACGATGAGTTAACTCATTTTTACGGGAAAATATGGATATGGACAGCGGCTATTTTATTCCTTAGTATTCCCGTTGCAATTGGTATTTATTATGATGCTTGGCCGGGATTGACACCGGTGTTAAAAGGCTTATTAGGGGTGGCTCCGATTTTCTGGACGGTAGGTACCATTGAAGTAATTACCTTTACTCCGATGCTAGGTACCGGAGGCTCCTATCTGGCTTTTGTTACTGGAAATCTTACGAACCTAAAGGTACCAAGTGCTCTGAGTGCTATGGAGAATGCAAAGGTCAAATCCGGTACGGAGGAGGGGGAGATTATCTCAACCATTGCGGTAGCAACCTCATCCATTGTAACTACCATCATTATTGCAGTAGGTGTCTTATTATTATCTCAGCTGGCTCCGATTATCAATTCACCGGTCCTTAAACCGGCTTTTGAGAATATTCTTCCATCCCTATTCGGTGGCTTAGCCGTAGTATATGTCAGCAAAAATTGGAAGATCTCATTGGCACCTTTGATTTTTATGATTCTATTATTCCTTAGTGTTCCTTCCCTGTCCAGCTCTGTTGGGGTTCTGGTTCCTGTCGGGGCGCTGATTTCGATTGGAGCGGCAAGGATACTCTATAAGAATAATAAGCTTTAAAGGAGGTCATGAAATGGGCGAATATCTTGTACTGATCGTACTGGTAGGTTTTATCCTCTTCCTAATCATTCTTCTTGTACGTGCGATGATGCTGCAGCCTATGAAGGAGGGTGCTGTAGTAACGGAAAGCTATTCCCTGGAGGGGGAGAAGATAGCAGATAATTTATCGGCTATGATTCAATGTCGTACGATTTCCAACCTGGAGGAGGACCTTGGCAATCGGGAGGAATTTGAGCGCTTTCAAGAGTTGCTGGTGGAACGCTATCCATATGTACATAAAACATGCAACAGAGAATTCATCGGTAAAACCGGTATTCTCTATCATCTGAAGGGGAGAGCCTCCGATCACCCGACGGTACTGATGTCCCACTATGATGTGGTACCGGTGGATGAGGAGGGGTGGAGCAAGCCGCCCTTTGGAGGTATCATTGAAGAGGGAGTTGTATGGGGAAGAGGGACACTGGATACAAAAGGGACCTTATGCGCAATCA
Organism: Bacillota bacterium; assembly: GCA_023428655.1. GTDB lineage: Bacteria > Bacillota > Clostridia > Lachnospirales > Lachnospiraceae > Mobilitalea. The sequence goes on from JAEYXC010000407.1 coordinate 4,194, forward strand.
TGGAAGGGACGGAATATTTACTGAGGGAAGGTTTTGTGCCGGAGCAGGATATCTTTCTTGCTTTTTCCGGGGATGAAGAAATCTACGGTACCTCCTGTCCGGCTATAGTTACGGAGCTGGAGCGACGTGGAATAAAACCTGCCCTCGTCCTGGACGAAGGCGGAGCAGTTGTTGAAAAGGTATTTCCGGGGGTTACTAGACCTGCGGCACTAATCGGGATTGCCGAGAAGGGAATGGCCAATATATCCATTACCATAGAAGGAGCGGGTGGGCATGCTTCCACACCACCGACTCGTACCATGCTTGGGAAAATGTCAGAAGCATTAATCAAGCTTGAGCGTAACCCTTTCCATTTTCAATTGACAAAGCCGGTTAGGTCCATGTTTGATGTCCTTGGTAGACACAGTAGCTTGGGTTACCGGATTCTTTTTGCAAATTTATGGTGTTTTGCGCCGTTGTTGAATTTTATAGGAAAACGAAGCGGTGGAGAGCTGAATGCAATGATGAGAACAACCTGTGCGTTGACTATGATTGAAGGAAGCAGGGCAATTAATGTATTACCGACAAAGGTAATAGCGAAGGCTAACCTGAGACTTTTGGGTGAGGATACCAAGGAGAGAGCACAGGAATATATGCAAAAAGTGATAGGGAATGAAAATATTGCGGTAAAGGTAATTAATGGTATGGATCCTTCTCCGGTGTCTGATATTCAATGTAATGAATATCAGAAGCTGGCCAAGGTCATTCACAATACTTGGCCGAACGCGGTTGTAGCACCCTATCTTATGATGGCCTGCAGTGATTCGAGACATTATTGTCGCATTACGGATAAAGTATACCGTTTCTC
>JAEYXC010000024.1 GCA_023428655.1 Bacillota bacterium
TACCTCAGATATTTATCGTATTGCGGATCTTATCTCCAAGCAAGGTGATATTAAGGTACTTAAGGTAAAGGATTATATTATAAAACCGAAGGAAAACGGATATACCAGTTATCATATGATTATATCCATCCCCGTATTCCTAACGGATCGTACGGTGGAGACTAAGGTGGAGATACAGATACGTACCATTGCCATGGATTTTTGGGCGAGTCTGGAGCACAAGATATATTATAAATTTGAAGGGAATGCACCGGAGCATATCCGAAAGGAATTAAAGGAATGCTCGGATATTGTGGCTTATCTGGATCAGAAGATGCTTACCTTAAATGAAGAGTTAAAGGCCTATAGCAGAGATCATTTGGAAGGATATCAAGAGGAACTGGCCGGCAGTTATAAGTCAGTAGTAGCAGAATCCTTCGGTACTTTTATTGACGACGAAGAAGAGGAGCCTAAGAAGGAAGCTGCAAAAACAGAGGAAGTATCAAAGACGGAAGAATCGAATGAGGGAAAAGCTCCAAAGAAGAGAATGTTGTTCGGATTTCATGTATAACAAAGGAGAGAGAGATACCTATGAATTTGCCATTTGGCTTACCCAATAAGAAAGACTTGGGTAATAAAATGAAGGAAGATGCAAAAGAAATGAATGCAAGCTACGAACATAAGCTGGCCGAATATCGCGATACCTTGGAATACTACCGTAAATGGCTTTTGGAATATTCCGACAAGCACGAGAATCTAGAGCATAGGGCAAGCGGACATAAGCTTAACAATGTACAGACAGCAATGGATTTGACTTATATTAAGGAGCAGGGCGATAAGACAATGGAGCTGATGGATGATCTGAGCTCCACCAAAATTAGTCGTATTCTATTGGAGCTGGAAAAACTGAATGCGGGTCTTGAGACAGCCAATGAGAATCTGAACGGGCTTGATAAGAATGTAGTTAACCGTATCTCAGAGCTGTTAATTGAACTTCAGAAACAAAGTAATCTTTGGAATAAGCAATTTCAGGCAGACATAGTAACTGATATCTATGCACTTGACCGTCGAGTGCGTCGAGGACATGCACTTCTTTGGTTTGTTTTTATTTTTAATTTAGTCGGTGTTAGCGGAATCGTTTTTCTAATTCTATATGTATTAGAAATCATACCTTTTTAACGATACCCGAAGGAAATAATGGATTAATCCTATTGTCAAGAATATCAAAGGCTTCGAATTACCCGGTCCACTCTCTTTTGTAGGAGATGGCTGGCTAGCTTCGAAGCCTTTTGAATTAATCTCATGATAATAATTGATTGCTTTATAACAGGTGCTATATTAAATATCAGGATTGTGTATGAGCCCAATATTGATTATTGAGCCCTAAGAATAGGTCTGGGTTAAAAATACTACCTACATTACCGATGTGATTCATATAGCCCATTATAGCTTAATATTCTTTAATAATGCGGCCAGGCCGGTGGTTGCCTCTTCTCCGCTTTGGTAGGTAGAGGGAGCTTCTTCCACTTCCTCAAGTACCTCCTCTTTTTCTTCTACAGCCTTCATACTGAGACTGATTTTACCATCCTTTACCTCTAATATCTTAACGGTTACGGTCTCGCCCTCTTTAATTACTTCGTTTGGAGACTTGATTCTCTTACCGCAGATTTGAGAGATATGCACTAATCCGGTTAAGCCTTCCCCAATGTTAACAAAAGCTCCATAAGGTGCTATCTTTTCGACAACTCCGGTGGTTACAATGCCGGTCTGGAGACGGGATATCTTACTGGACTTATCCTGACGCTCAAGATCACGGGCAACCTCCTTAGCAGATAATATCAGCTTCTTGTCTTCAGCAGAGGCAGTTGTAATAATTACATCCAGCTCCTTGCCGACAAAGGAAGCCGGATCCTCAACATAGGTCAGCGCCAGCTGAGAAGCGGGAATGAACGCTCTGATTCCGAACAGATAAGCAACGACACCGGCATTTACTGCCTGAGCAACCTTAACCTTTAGTACCTTACGGCTATCCATTGCCTCCTTCAGGTGATCCCAGGCCAGAATATCATCGGCACGCTTTCTGGATAAAAGAATATTACCGTGTCCATCATCCTCACGTAGAACCGTTGCGGAAATCTCTTCCCCCAGTGTTACATCTGCTTTGATGGAAAAGCTAGGGTCATTACTCAATTCCTCCAGCTTAATGATACCCTCGGTATAATAGCCAAGGTCGAGAATTACTTCAGTTTCTGATATTCCTATAACAGTACCTTTTAGGATATCGCCCTCCTGAATCTTTTTAAAGGACCTGGCAATCTCGTCCTTAAAATCATCCATTGAAGGGATGATTTCTTGTTCGATCATTGGTTCTGCCTCAGACTCCGGTAGAGAGGAATTGCTGTTGATGTTTAATTCTTCGCTCATAATTATTCCAGGGAGTGAACTATACTCCCAACCTCCGTTCTATTTTTAGTTTTTATTTTAAATGCATTTTTAGTTACTTCCATTTGATTGGTATGCTTAAAAATGCATCTGATTATACCTTTTGTTACTGTGATAGTGATGCACGACGATAAATCAATGCATTACCCTTCTTGCCGGTCCGTTCTATGGCTCCGATATAATTAAGGACATGCAGTGCAGTCCGTGATGCCGGTAAGGACTGACCGGAGGCCTTCTTATAATCTCTGGCAGTAAATTCGTAATCCAGTGCTTCGGGAATCAGTACTTGATATTCAGCAATCTCTTTAATATCTATCTCATGAACTAATTCGACGGGAATACGATCACTTCTGGTCGAACCCTTCTTCTTGTCCACGCTCCAGCCATCCAGAAAACGATATTCCTCCAGATCCATCATCACAATTTTTAGTCTGAGATTTGGATTCGTCAGAAATTCCTTTATTTTATAAAGCTCGGGAAAGATAGAATAGGGGGAGCCTGGTTTTGGAGACTTCCTTCGTGGACTAATCTCGCCGGTTTGTGGATTAACCCATCGTATCCACTTTGTGCTGTGGATTGGATAGACTATGGTCACCGGAGCGAAGCTAAGAAATACCTGTAGCTTCCGACGAAGCTTATTAAAATGACGTGTCTGAACCTCAATTATTTCGTTGCCTGTACAGATATCCGCAACAAATCCCCCAACCTTGATTTCATGGTTGAGGTGATTCGGAGAATAATAGCATTTTAAAACAGAATGAACGGTTTTTTCACCTAGGGTTCCAATCCCGTTTTGACCCTGTTGTTGTCCGATTACTTCGTCACAGACCTGCAGAAAAAGCTGCTTATCCATGGACTATCACCATACCTTGTTCTTCAATATCTATTAGTAAGAATAAATGATTTCATTGGTGAATGCAAGTAATTATCGATAGAAATTTTGTGTGATATAGGTTTTATAGATGCTGTTTTCGCCATAAGCAAAGCCTACACCCAGATAGCGAAAGTTTTTATTCAACAGGTTTTTTCTGTGATCCTTGGAATTATACCAGCCATGGCTGGATAATATGGCATTACCGTATCCGGCTATGATATTTTCACCACATTTTTGATAGTATATTCCTTCCGCATTCAAACGATCTCCCGGACTTCGAAAGGAAGGGTCCGTGTGGCTGAAAAACCCTTGCTCTGACATGTTGTTGCTGTGTTTTCTGGCAGCCTGGCCGGCTGAGGATGACCAGGATAAGGGTTCAAGTCCATTCCGGACACGAACAGAATTGGTCAAATCATATACCATCTGCTCTGCCTGAAGGAGAATATCTTCCGTATAACCCTCCTCCTTAACCGTATCCATTAGAACATATAAACCAACTGCCTTATGGGTATCCAGTTCATCCATCAATATGGATACCTTATAATCGGAGATTGCCGTTGTTAATACCGATTTGAGAGTAAAATTCTCTCCCATGGCTTTATTAATCTCATCGAGGGAGGATCCATACTGAAAACCATGGTACTCAAAATCAATGGCATCCGTATAAAAGCCTACCACCTTATTTTCGAATAAAGCAACAAACAATAGCTGCTTATAGTCATTATTATAAATGTAATATGTAAAATCATATTCGGTTTCCGCGATGCGTCCGGGAAGACCGAGCTTGCGGATAACTTCCTCGGTGCTGTCTCCAAGCATAAGGGCTGTATTCCGGACAAGAAGGATATTCGCTGATCCATCGGTTTTAATTGTCGGGGTAGGAGTTACAGTAGGCGCGGATGGTTTTATTGTAACGGAGGATTCGTAGGGCACAGGTTTACTCCTTACGGTAGAAAGGATGCAAAGCCCTAGGGCTAAAAGGAGGATGCCATAGAACAGCAATGACTTCGTGTTTATATATTTTCTCATGAGTATTTCCTTATCGTTGCTTTAGATTGAAAGTTCTTTTTATTGTAGATGAGTTTATTCCAATTGTAAAAGAGTTTATTCCAAGATAGATTCTAACATATCACAAACTGAATGATAGGGATGTTTTGTTGGAAACAAAACCATATTATGTAAAAGAAAAGAAATTTGCTTGCAAAAGGCAATAATTCAGCTACAATGATATAAAAAGGTTAGAAAGTACTTCATAAGCATCCCAAGCTATTATAGTATCAAGGATAGGAGTGTAAATAGCAATACCATTCAAGGTAAAAGGATGGAAAAACTTTTGACATGCAAATCAGTTAAGGAAAAGGAGAAAAGAGTAGATGAAGATCTTAGTAACAGGTGGTGCAGGATATATTGCAAGTCATACCAATCTGGAATTATTGAATTCCGGATATGAGGTGGTTGTGGTAGATAATCTTTGTAATTCCTCTATGGAAGCTGTACATAGAGTGGAGAAGCTAACCGGAAAAAGAATATCCTTTTATGAAACCGATATCCTGAATAAGGAGAGCTTAAGACATATCTTCGAGAAGGAGAAGATCGATTCGGTCATTCATTTTGCCGGCTTAAAAGCGGTAGGCGAGTCCTGCAGAATACCTTTGACCTATTTTCGTAATAACCTAAGCGGTACGATTACCTTACTTGAGGTAATGCAGGAGTACAAGGTAAAGAATCTGGTTTTTTCATCCTCAGCAACGGTGTACGGAGATCCAAAGAGGGTCCCCATAACAGAGGATATGCCGCTGTCAGCGACAAATCCTTATGGAAGAACAAAGCTGATGATTGAGGAGATGCTACAGGATTTATATCAATCGGATTCCACCTGGAACATCGCAATTCTTCGATACTTTAACCCCATCGGTGCCCATGAAAGTGGTGAGATTGGTGAGGATCCGAGTGGTATTCCTAATAACCTGGTTCCTTATGTTGCTAAGGTTGCCACAGGAGAATTGGAGGAGATAAAGGTCTTTGGTAATGATTATGATACACCGGACGGTACCGGTGTCAGAGACTATATCCATGTTGTTGACTTAGCCTTAGGGCACATTAAGGCAATTGAAAAGCTGGAGGAGAAGCCGGGTCTGGTGGTGTATAATTTAGGTACCGGTGTCGGCTATAGTGTTCTTGATATCATAATGAACTATGAGAAGGCATGTAATAAGCAATTACCTTATGTAATTGGACCAAGAAGACCGGGTGATATTGGGACCTCCTATGCGGATCCTTCAAAGGCATACCGTGAGCTTGGTTGGAAGGCAGAGCGCGGGATTGATAAGATGTGTGAGGATTCCTACCGTTGGCAGAGCAAGTATCCGAAAGGGTATCTAAATTGATTCAACTGCTGTAGAATTTTTATTGCTTCTATTCATGGTAGCAATAAAAAAATTGACACAACATCTTGTATTAATCATTGAAATCAGCTAAAAATATAACGATAGAATCCGAATTGTGTTACAATACTTAGTGCAATTTTACGTATTATTTGCAAAAAATGTTATAAAGCATTGACAATTTGACTAAAATTTGATAATCTTGAAAAGGTTAGTACTGGAGAAGGTATTACCCAGAGGAAGAAGTTGGGGAAGCGAGAGGGTAGAAGATTTTAGAGTAAGGTTGGCTAGAACG
>JAEYXC010000084.1 GCA_023428655.1 Bacillota bacterium
GGTCTCTTTTTTTGTCTTTTCAATTACAGACCACGCAACGCTTCTAAAATTAAACAATAGAAAAATCCCAGGAAAATTAGGCATCCTAGCTCGATCGTAAATCTGCCTTACAATCCGTATTTATATAAGAATATGAAATTACAATAATTCTCTAATGGGTTGTATTCGAAGCAAGGTTCAGTGTATAATCATTATTGTGAGGAAATATTTGTAACATTTAAGATAAACTAAACCATTAGCGAGGAAAATGAATGGAAAACGAAGTGAGAGAATTTTATAACAAATACGGCATCCGAGAATGGAATCGTTTAGAGGAAAATATCTATAACAAGATTAATTTCCTGTTACATATGCATTTTATAGAAAACCATTTATATAAAGGAATGAGAATACTTGATGCCGGTTGTGGAGCTGGAAGGTATAGCATAGAATTTGCAAAAAGAGGTTGTCAGGTCACGCTATTTGATATCTCGGATGAGCAGTTGAGGATTGCAAAAGAGAAATTAGAAGAAGCGAATTTAAGTGATAGCATTGATGAAATTATACGGGGCGATATCAGGGACCTATCACATTTCAACGAGGGACAATTTGATATGGTTGTATGTTACGGTGCTCCATTATCCTATGTCCTTGAAAATAGAGAGAAAGCGATAAAGGAATTCTGTCGCGTTCTTACAAAGGAAGGTAGCCTGTTTGTCAGTGTGAATAATAAGTGGGGGATATTGAAAATGCTTCTAGGGAATCAGTATCCGGATTTCTTTAGCAACCCTGAATATTGGTATATAGATAAAGTGATGAATACCGGAGATTTACCGAAGCATGAAAAGGTCAATCAACCCGCAAGACACTTCTTTGAAGCAGCAGAGCTGGACAAGCTCATATCTGAAAATGGGTTTCATTCCATAGTCCTTGGAGGAAGCCCTTGTTTTAGTTGCGGTAATAATCAGTCTATTGAAGAGCTAGGCAGGGATGAAACCGCATTTCAGACAATAATGCAAATTGAATTAGCAACCTATATGAAACCAACAATGGTTGATAATGGAGAGTTTTTGCTGGCAAGAGGGACAAAGAGGGATTAGTACACTGAAGCACCATTTGTAGGTATATAAGAAAGAGAATTAGACTGAGAAAGCAATAACTTCAGAGGTTATGGAGGTAGCAGATGCAAGAGTACTGTCAGCAAAACAAAAGAGCATGGGAATTTAATGCATACGATTTCTGGTTGAGAACATCGGGGCATCCAACCGATAGAGCGAAGCAGGATCTTGAAGATCCAAAGAAAAGCTTGAAGCATTATTATCAGTATTTCGATTGTTTCACTGGTATCAAGCTTGCTAATCTATGTGATTCGTGCGGTAAGAAGGCAATCCCTTTGGCGATTTTAGGATCGGAGGTTACGATCTTTGATATATCAGAGGAGAACAAAAGATATGCACTGGAGGTAGCGACAGCAGCAAATGTTGATATCAACTTTGTTGTAGGTGATGTCTTAGAAATTAATATGGCTCAGTATGAAAAATATTTTGATATAGTCTTTATGGAGGGTGGAGTTCTTCACTATTTTCATGATATTAATCAGTTTATGAGGGTAGTGAATCAACTACTTAAGCCTGGTGGAAGGATGATATGCAGCGATTTTCATCCCTTTCAGAAAATGGTGGATATCTTAGAGCTTAAGCAACCAACCATGAGTTATTTTTCTACGGAAATTATTGAAGGAGAAATGGCTCATGCAAGATTCTATTCGGATGAGATACGTCAACAGATGCCATTATGTAGCTATAGAAAATATACGATTAGTGAAATAATAAATGCTGTAATCAGTAATGGATTTATTCTAAATCGCTTCGATGAACATCCCTCCTGGAATAATGAAAATACTCCCGGAGAATTTACGATAGTGGCAAAGGCAAATTGAAGGTTGTGATCAGTCTTAAAGGCGATGTTCAAAGGCTGGCTTTCAGTTCATTTATGAATTGAACATCGGTACAGACCTGCGAGTTTGTGAACCGTAGTATAATAAGGTGTTTTGGATACTTTTGGCAAAAAATATTTATTGAAAAAAAGTTAAAATAAGTGGTTGACTTTTTAGTGCTTTTATTAGATAATAACTAATGCGGTGCTTCTGTAAGAACACTGAAATAAAGAAATCGAGGCGTGGCTCAGTTTGGTAGAGCGCTGCGTTCGGGACGCAGAGGCCGTGGGTTCGAATCCCGTCGCCTCGACTACATTGTTTAATGGGGATTGCCTTATTTTAAGGCTTTCCCCGTTTTTTTTGCCTTTTTTACGTTGGTTACACTAGGTTACACTATTTTTTTTTGTTGCTTTAGCTTGTATTGCATTGTTTTGCTCTTCTGTCGCCAAGTCAAAAATGTAATTATTGTAAATTGTCATTTTGTCACGCTGTCCTGCAAATGATCTTGCTGCTTCCGGGCTCATTCCGTTTTTGATTAAGAGCGATAGTGTTGTTTTTCGAATTTTGTGCATTGACTTTGTTAGGACTTCAGCCTTCTTGCAAGCACGTCTAATATACTTATCAGTTGCGTCTGTACTATAACGCTCACCTTTAGGATTCATAAAAATCCAATCACCATTATACACACCTTGTGATTTTGTTATGGCTTTAATCTCTTCCAAAATATCTTTTGCCTCTGGATCCAAAAACAACTTACGGAATCCTGCGTCTGTTTTTGGTAAGTCTATATCGTGTATGTAAGATCCTTTTTTACCATTGGCATCAATTTCATAGTATCTAACTGCTGCTCGCTGAATATAGATATGATCATCGTCAATGATGTCTGTCCACTTTAATGCTACTAATTCGCCATTCCTCAATCCAAGCTTAAGAGCCAGTTCAATCATTAATGGTACTATATAGGATTTATTATCTCTATAGGTAGTGAGATGATAGATTGCAGCTAATTCAACGACGTTAAAGACTTGTGTTTTTTTGTCCGGATCTGCTGGTTTTTTGACGTTATATGGCAATTTGTAAGCATCAACTGGGTTATAATCAATTATGTCACGATCTACAGCTAAATCCATAACTTGCTTGAGTATGACCTTAAAATTGTTAACTTGCTTTGCCGTCATGTTGTATTTGTATAGTTCTCCGTCTAAAAAGTGTTGAACGTCTTTTTTGGTTATGTCTTTTACATACATATTAACTATGGGGTTATCTTTGTAATGCCTATCCCAGTAGCATGTATATCTTGTCCTTGTGGATTCTTTGACAGCGTATCTGTGTTGATCGCCGGGAACAATCTTTTTGCTAAAAAGCCAATCAATGTACAAATCTTTAAATAGTGGGCCTTTGCTTTTTTTCTTGTTCACATCTTTGCAATAATCTATGATCGCTTTTTCCAAGTCCTCCCTTCTGGTTTTTG
>JAEYXC010000266.1 GCA_023428655.1 Bacillota bacterium
AATACCCAAGGTATCGGAACGCTGACTTTTATTTCAACGGATGGACAGTTCGGTGCCTTAGGTCATGGTATTACAGATATTGATACCGGATTACTGATGGATGTAAAGCAAGGCTCCATCTATACAGCGGAGATCATGTCGATTATCAAAGGTAAAGAAGGGGAACCAGGAGAATTAATCGGTATGATCAGACAAAGTGAAAAGTATAAGATTGGAAGGATATCAAATAACACATATCAGGGTATATTCGGTAAGATCGGGTATGAATTTGATGAAGATCTTGATATGAAGCCTTTTGAAATTGGTTTGAAGCAAGAGGTTCAGAAAGGAAAAGCTTATATCCGCTGTAATGTTGATGATAAGGTCACGGATTATGAAATTAATATTGAAAGTGTAGATATTAGCAACAGCAACCATAGTAAGGGAATTGTTCTTCGAATTACCGATCCCAGATTACTGGAATTGACCGGAGGAATCGTTCAGGGTATGAGTGGTAGCCCTATTATCCAAAATAATAAGATAATTGGTGCCGTTACGCATGTATTTATACAGGATTCAACGAAAGGTTACGGTACTTTTATAGAAAACATGGTAAATAATTTAGAATAAGGAGAACTTTTGTATAAAAATAAATCGACGAAATAAGAGGTAAAACAAATTAAAATTATTGAAATATACAGCACATTAATTGCATAATTTTTCCAAAACTACAAAATGTTGTGGTTTACGCTTTTTCCATTAAAAATAGCATTATTTCTATGTCGAATGGTGCGACAAGAACCAATTGAAACTTAAGAATGTTATGACTATAATGCAGATATGGTAAAAATTTACAGAGTTAGGTTTTGCAAAACTTGTCGTACCCAAGCTTGGTTTTCATGTTGTATATTGGATTATAATGTAAAATATTAATAATAAAAGTCACATTATGACAGTTATTTTTTGTACAATTTTCTAAAGCGATATAGATTGACGCTAAATTGGCTAAGATGTATAATAATAACATAAAACAACATGAAACAAGAAATGCTACACGAAAGTTCACAAAAAGTGAAGTACGACATGCGAACAACCCAATATATACTGTAATGTGGGGGATAAACCTAGGGGAACTATTGAGAGAACAAATTTTGCAATGGAGGTTGGAAAAGTAATGGGTAAAATTAATGTAGCGATCGTAGATGACAATGAGAGAATGGTAAATTTGCTGGAGGATATCTTAAAAGAGGATGCAGATATCGAAGTGGTCGGTAAATCCGAGAATGGTATAGACGCTTTGGACATGATCAAAGAGAAGAAACCGGATGTAGTATTATTGGATTTAATTATGCCTAAGTTAGATGGTTTGGGTGTAATGGAGAAGGTTAGAAGAGATTCTGAATTCAAGAAAAACCCCTCCTTTATCGTTATCACAGCAATTGGCCAGGAAGGCGTAACCGAGAATGCTTTTGAATTAGGTGCTAATTATTATATCATGAAGCCCTTTGATAATAATGTGATTTTATCCCGGATCAAACAGATCAAAGGAGACTATCATAATAAATTGGTTGATAATCATAGAGTAAGTGCATATGAGAATAAAAGTGCATATATGGAACGCAATCTTGAATCTGACGTTACCAATATCATTCATGAGATAGGAGTACCGGCACATATTAAGGGTTATCAGTACTTACGTGATGCGATTATGATGTCAGTTAACGACGCGGAGATGCTTAATTCAATCACAAAGCTTTTATATCCCTCCATTGCAAAGCGTCATAAGACAACACCAAGCAGAGTTGAAAGAGCAATACGTCATGCTATTGAGGTTGCTTGGAGCAGAGGAAAGATGGACACCATTGATGAATTATTCGGATATACCGTAAGTAATGGCAAGGGTAAGCCAACTAACTCTGAATTTGTAGCATTGATTGCTGACAAGATTCGTCTGGAATATAAATTAAGAGCGTAATAGGATTTGAGCATAATCTATCAATTATCCTTATAATTGTCCTCCCGGTTGTATACCGGGAGGCTTTTCGTTTTGGAATAATGATACATATTTAGCTAAGTAATAGAGATAATAACGATGTTGACAGTTTTGAATGAAATAATCAGAGGATTACAATGTTCATGGAAGCCTGTCAGGATGAGATCATTTGGTATTAGTATCCCAATTTATGTATTTTACATTAATTTAACATAAATGACATGGAATCTACATGCTAGGTTATGTTATTATATAAGTGTATGTGTAAAAAAAGAAAGGTACATAATCGGAGGAATTTATGAACGTGATTGAAATTTTGAATGTAATATTTGTATTTGCAGGTGGTTTAGGAATGTTCCTCTACGGTATGAATTTGATGGGGGATGGACTCCAAAAGTCTGCCGGTAATAAGATGAAGCGATTATTAGGCTATCTGACAAACAATCGAATTGTGGCTGTATTAGTTGGTACCCTTGTTACGGGTATTATACAGAGCTCCTCAGCAACAACCGTAATGGTAGTTGGATTTGTTAATGCAGGTATTATGGATCTGGGACAAGCAGTCGGCGTTATAATGGGTGCTAATATTGGTACAACTGTAACTGCTTGGTTGGTATCTATGAATGAATGGAGTGCTGTCTTTAAGCCTGATTTCTTTGCGCCCTTGTTACTGGGTATCGGTGCCTTTGTATTGATGATGTCGAAGAAACAGAAGAGAAGAGACATTGGGGAGATTATAGTTGGCTTTGGACTACTCTTTGTAGGACTTCAATTTATGTCCGACGTAATTAAGCCCTATGCCGATGCACCCATCTTCGCAGATGCCTTCCGTATCATGGGACAAAATCCCTTTTTAGGAATTTTGGCAGGTGCGATAGTGACCGCGGTTATACAGAGCTCCTCCGCTTCCGTTGGTATCCTACAAACCTTGGCCATATCTGGAGTGGTAAATTGGAACTCTGCCATATTCATCACCCTGGGACAGAACATTGGTACCTGTATAACGGCACTCCTTTCCTCAGTAGGAGCAAATAAGACAGCGAAGCGAGCAGCCTTTATTCATCTATCCTTTAATATGATCGGAGCTATTATCTTCGGTGCGGTTATGTTTTTTGTATTTAAGGTAAATCAGGCCTTTGCTGTTTCAAAAATTAATAGTGTTGAAATATCAATTTTCCACACCTTATTTAATGTAACAAACACAATTATACTATTCCCCTTTGCGAATTTCCTTGTTAAGCTCTCCGGCATGGTAATCGATGATTCAAAGGTTGAAGTGGCAACGGATGATGTTCATGTAACACTGCGTCATTTGGATGAACGAATTCTTGAGACACCCTCCTTCGCGGTGGAGAATTCCGTAAAAGAGGTTGTTCATATGGGACAGATCACCTTAGACAATGCAAGAGAGGCAGTGGAGGCTTTACTTCAGAATGATCAGGAAAAAGCAGAAAAGGTGATTGAGGTAGAGAAAATTGTTGATGCTCATCAAAAGATTATCACGGAATATCTGGTGAAAATCAATAATCTATCCCTGACGGAGAAGCAGCATCAGATTGTTAATAATCTGTTCTATACCATTACCAATATCGAGAGAGTGGGAGATCATGCGGAAAACCTTGCGGATCTTGCTCTTGAGAAGATACGAGATAACATTTATTTGACCGACGAGGCATATAAAGAATTGTCCGAGGTATGTGCAACTGCCATCAGCTCCTTTGATTATGCGATCAGAGCAAGAGAAGCAGAAAATATGGAATATATCCGTGAAGTGGAGCGTTTGGAGGATTTAGTCGATGAAATGAAGGATAAATTGAGACAAAGTCACATAAATCGTTTATCTCAGGGCTTGTGTACTCCGGAAAATGGTGTTATATTTATAGATGCATTGATTAATCTTGAGCGTATTTCAGATCATTCCCTGAATATTGCGAATTTTGTAGAGAGTGAGATGTCCTAAGGGGCTAATAACAAAACTGCACAAAAAAAATTAATATTCATTTTAAATTAGTAACATATTCATAATATTCTAGAAATAGAGAAATATGCACTTGCTATTTTATCTTAAATTAGGTAAAATAAATCTGGATTGAGAAATTTTTGTCAATGTATCCAGGCACTTTTGACTTTCTGATTTTTTAGGGAGTTAGATCACGTTTAATTGCTGTCTTCTTGGCAGTATATTATAAATTAAATAATTAGGAGGAATATAATCATGGCAGTAAAAGTTGCAATTAATGGTTTTGGACGTATCGGCCGTCTTGCATTTAGACAGATGTTCGGCGCAGAAGGTTACGAGATCGTGGCAATCAACGATTTAACAGATGCTAAGATGTTAGCTCACTTATTAAAATACGATTCCGCACAGGGTAGATATGATGGACATGAGGTAGTTGCGAAAGAGAACTCTATCGTTGTTGATGGTAAGGAAATTATGATTTATGCTCAGAAGAATCCCGCTGACTTACCTTGGGGTAAGCTTGGTGTAGATGTAGTTCTTGAGTGTACCGGTTTCTTTGCTTCTAAGGCAAAGTCTCAGGCACATATCGATGCAGGTGCTAAGAAGGTTGTTATCTCCGCTCCGGCTGGCGATGATCTTCCTACAGTTGTTTTCAGCGTAAATGAGAATACATTAAAGGCATCCGACACTATCATCTCCGCAGCTTCTTGTACTACTAACTGCTTAGCTCCTATGGCAGATACCTTAAATAAATTAGTTCCCATCGAGAAAGGCTTCATGACTACCATTCATGCTTATACCGGTGATCAGATGACTCTTGACGGACCTCATCCGAAGGGTGATTTAAGAAGAGCACGTGCTGCTGCTTGCAATATCGTTCCTAACTCCACTGGTGCTGCAAAGGCTATCGGCCTTGTAATTCCTGAGTTAAGCGGTAAGTTAGATGGTGCTGCTCAGAGAGTTCCTGTTCCGACAGGTTCCATCACTGAATTAGTTGCAGTTGTAAATGGCAAGGTTACTAAGGCTGATATCAATGCAGCAATGAAGGCTGCTCAGAGTGCATCCTATGGTTATACAGAGGACGAACTTGTTTCTTCCGATATTATCGGCATTACCTATGGCTCTTTATTTGACGCAACCCAGACTAAGGTTACTGACCTTGGTGAAGGTAAGAGCTTAGTAAAGGTTGTATCCTGGTATGATAACGAGAATTCCTATACAAGCCAGATGGTTAGAACAATTAAATATTTTGCTGAATTAGCATAAGATTTAATACAGGATATTCTTATTTATGAATCATGCTTAAATGATCCATCATGGGTCCGGTCTCTCAGGGCCGGACCTTTTTTTCGAGTTAACAGAAGAAAATTCGATGCTTCAACTTGCTCTTAGCCATAGGGTGAAGATCATTTCAGAGGGTTCGTATAAGCTAAGAAATCCGTATGGACGGTTTAGTATGTCAATGAGTAATATAGAGGGTATGGGTATAACATAGTATTAATTCCTTAAAAAGACGCGAAAAGCGTCGTAAAACATAGTATTGAAAGGAGATATTTTATGTTAAATAAGAAGTCAGTTGATGATATCAATGTGAAGGGCAAAAGAGTCCTTGTAAGATGCGATTTCAACGTTCCGTTGCAGGAGGGTAGGATTACCGATGAGGTACGTCTTGTAGAAGCTCTTCCTACGATTAAAAAATTACTCTCAGATGGTGGTAAGGTTATTCTTTGCTCTCATTTAGGCAAGCCGAAGGGTGAGCCGAAGCCCGAATTATCCTTAGCTCCTGTAGCTGTTCGTTTAGCTCAGTTGCTTGGCCAGGAGGTAATATTTGCGAAGGATGATAATGTAGTTGGAGAAAATGCGAAGGCTGCAGTTGCCGCTATGAAGGAAGGCGATGTAGTACTTCTTGAAAATACCCGTTATAGATTAGAAGAGACAAAGAATGGGGAAGCGTTCAGCAAGGAATTAGCTTCTCTGTGTGATGTCTTTGTAAACGATGCTTTTGGTACTGCTCATAGAGCACATTGCTCTAATGTAGGTGTAACTCAATTCGTAGAGACAAGTGTCGTTGGTTATTTAATGCAGAAGGAAATTGAGTTCCTGGGAAATGCGGTAAATAATCCGAAGAGACCCTTCGTTGCAATCCTTGGCGGATCAAAGGTATCCAGTAAGATCTCTGTAATCGATAACCTTCTTGATAAGGTTGATACCTTAATCATCGGTGGCGGTATGGCCTATACCTTCATGAAGTCTCTTGGTGAAGAGGTTGGTAAATCATTGTTAGAGCCTGATTTCGTTGACTATGCGAAGCAGATGATGGAAAAGGCTGAGAAGAAGGGGGTTCGTTTATTAATCCCTATTGATACCGTTGTTGCTCAGGAGTTTTCTAACGATACTCCTTATAAGACAGTAAACCGTGGTGAGATTGAGCCGGAATGGGAAGGTCTTGACATCGGTGAAAAGACTCGTGCATTATATGCAGATGCAATCAAGGATGCTAAGACAGTTGTATGGAATGGACCGATGGGTGTGTTCGAATTATCCAATTTTGCTGCCGGAACCATTGCAGTAGCAAAAGCTCTTGCAGAGATTGATGCAACCACAATTATCGGTGGTGGTGATTCTGCAGCGGCAGTTAATATTTTAGGCTTTGGCGATAAGATGACTCACATCTCTACCGGTGGTGGTGCTTCTCTTGAGTTCTTAGAGGGCAAGGAGCTTCCTGGTATTGCTGCAGCGAACAATAAGTAATAGGATTAAGCCTATCATAGGAGGAAGATCATGCGTAGAAAAATAATAGCAGGCAACTGGAAGATGAATAAAACTCCGGCTGAAGCAGTCGATTTAATTAATGAGTTAAAGCCTTTGGTCGTAACAGAAGAGGCAGATGTGGTATTTTGTGTTCCGGCAGTAGCTTTAATGACTGCATTGGAAGCAACCAAGGGCACAAATATTGCCATTGGTGCTCAGAATATGTATTATGAAGAAAGCGGAGCATATACCGGCGAGATTTCTCCCAGTATGCTGACCAGCATCGGAGTAAAATATGTTATCATCGGACATTCCGAGAGAAGAGAATACTTCGCTGAGACGGATGAGACAGTGAATAAAAAGGTGTTAAAGGCATTTGAGCATGGCATTACACCAATCATTTGCTGTGGAGAATCCCTCAAGCAAAGAGAGCAGGGCATCACCATTGACTGGATCCGTCAGCAGATTAAGATTGCATTCTTAAATGTTTCAGCAGATCAAGCTAAGAATGCCGTTATTGCATACGAGCCTATCTGGGCAATCGGTACCGGTAAGGTTGCTACAACCGAGCAGGCAGAGGAGGTATGTAAGGCAATTCGTGAGTGTATTGCGGAGATCTACGATGAAGCAACAGCAGCTGCAATACGAATTCAGTATGGCGGTAGTGTAACAGCGGGTAGTGCTGCTGATCTGTTTTCACAGGCTAACATTGATGGTGGTTTAGTTGGTGGAGCAAGCTTAAAGGCTGACTTCGGAAAGATTGTAAATTATAAGTAATTACAACTCTATACTGACTCAGATATATCATTAATAATCATCATGGGTCCGGTCTTTTTGGACCGGACCCATTGTTTATTGTGGATAATAATGGCCGGTAATGGAGTTTTACATATAACATTACCTTCCTTTATATGACTATTCTTACTATTTGACAAATGATGAGGTTTAAGTATATACTTTAATTCGAGCTATTTCATAAAAAATTGCAAACGGTCTCCCGGATGCAAAATAGTGATACGTTTTCCAACCTTAAAACATAGAAAGTAACATACCTGTAAGTTTATGATTTATTCAGCCATAGAGAGCATACGTTAGCAAGCTGGTTAATATGCAATCGAAGCCGTAGCTTATGAATTATAATATTCATGAGATGATAAAAGGGTATGATAATAATATATAAATGAGATATGAGTGCCGATCAATGGCTATCAGAGTAAGTGACCACAAGGTCAATGACGATATTATATGTAAAGGAGTAATAAGATGAGTAAAAAGCCTACTGTATTAATGATATTAGATGGATATGGTCTCAATGAGAAGCAGGAAGCAAACGCAATCGCCAAAGCGAAAACACCTGTTATGGATCGATTAATGGCAGAATACCCTTTTGTAAAGGGGAATGCAAGTGGTATGGCCGTAGGTCTTCCCGACGGTCAAATGGGTAATTCCGAGGTTGGTCATATCAATATGGGTGCCGGTAGAATTGTATACCAGGAGCTGACCAGAATTACGAAGGAAATCAAAGACGGAGATTTCTTCAAGAATGCGGCATTATTAGCTGCCATTGATAATTGTAAGAGAAATAATTCCGATCTTCATCTCTATGGATTGTTATCCGATGGCGGTGTTCACAGTCATAATACACATCTGTATGCACTGTTAGAGCTGGCCAAGAAGCAGGGTTTAACCAATGTATATGTTCATGCCTTTCTTGATGGTCGTGATACCCCTCCGGCATCCGGTAAGAGCTTTGTTGAACAGCTTTGGGAACAGATGCGAATTATTGGAGTTGGTAAGATCGCGACAGTAATGGGCAGATATTATGTAATGGATCGCGACAATCGTTGGGATCGTGTGGAGAAGGCTTATCGCGCCATGGTATTTGGTGAAGGTGAGAAGGCGGAAAGTGGTGTACTTGCCGTTCAGAACTCCTACGATGCCGAGAAATATGATGAGTTTGTACTTCCGACGGTTGTGGTAGAGGATGGTAAGCCGGTGGCAACCATAAAGGATAAGGATTCCGTTATTTTCTTTAATTTTAGACCGGATAGAGCAAGAGAAATCACCAGAGCGTTCTGTGCTGAGGAGTTTAAAGGCTTTGATCGTGGGAAGAGAATAGAGCTTACTTATGCCTGCTTCTCCGAATATGATATTACGATTCCGAATAAGATTGTGGCATTTCATAAGGTTTCCCTGGACAATACCTTTGGGCAATTCCTTGCTGCTCACCACAAGACACAGCTTCGTCTTGCAGAGACAGAAAAATACGCTCATGTTACCTTCTTCTTCAATGCAGGTGTAGAGGTTCCGAATGATGGTGAGGATCGTATCCTGGTTAATTCACCGAAGGTGGCAACCTATGATCTTCAGCCTGAAATGAGTGCTTTTGAGGTTGCAGATAATTTGGTAAAAGCAATTAAGTCTGAAAAATATGATGTAATCATCGTTAATTTTGCGAATCCGGATATGGTTGGTCATACGGGAATTGAAGAGGCAGCAATCAAGGCTATTGAAGCAGTTGATCAATGCGTCGGTATGGCAGTAGATGCCTTACTTAAGGTGGACGGTCAGATGTTCATTTGTGCAGATCATGGAAATGCGGAGCAATTAGTGGATTACACTACCAATGAGCCCTTCACCGCTCATACTATTAATCCGGTACCGTTTATCCTGGTGAATTATGATAAGGATTATACATTGGCTGAGGGCGGATGTCTTGCTGATATTATCCCTACCATGATTGAGATGATGGATCTGGTTAAGCCGGATGAAATGACTGGAAAATCATTACTGATTAAAAAATAAGTTGAAATAATTCCTAATCTATGGTAGAATTGAGTTTAGTTTTTAGGAGGTGTGGACATGGAAGCTTTAAAATTAATCGTTCAGATTATATACATTTTAGTATGTATCGCATTAACATTCGTAGTG
>JAEYXC010000271.1 GCA_023428655.1 Bacillota bacterium
CCTCAATTGCAACTTTTAAAAGCAGTTCGTACTTATTACGAATCACATTAATACTTGGAGGTCCAATGCGTTCATCGTTAATTAATATGGTAATAACATGATCAACAACGTCATATACCTTCAATGGTTTTAACCAGGTATTATATGAAACATCCGTTACCCCATATTCCGATCTCAAATATTTTAAAATGTCATCCCATTTAGATTGAATTAAATTCTTCATTGTTGCCTCCATCAATACTCACATAGATATATATTATAACAAATTTATTAAATTTTCAATGGTTATTATGCCATTCTTTATTTTTAGTACCCCTGTGGAAGAGGTGGAAAGTAAAATTAACATTATAAACAGCCTTAAAATGTGTATAGAATCAATGATTCTTCTTAAAATATAGCTGGTTAAATAACAAAATATCCACATAGGAGAGATGGTTATCAACAATTATATATATAAATAAGAAAAAACACAGTTATCCACGGAAGCAAATAGAAGTAAAAGCAAAATAATTACTTGACGTAGCTTGGCATTGCGAATATAATAGACGTGATATTCCAAAATAGCATAAGTAGCGGTATGGGTAGCCATATCACTTATTTATAGCACCACAATTTCGTGTAAAGTCTGAAAATTAGTGGGATAAGAGAAATCAATAGGATAAAATTCGCAAGCATAAAGCACGGTGCAGTTAGAAGGAGGTGCAGAGCAATGAAAATGACATTCCAACCGAAAAAGAGATCCCATTCCAAGGTACATGGGTTTAGAGCAAGAATGGCTACAGCTAGTGGCAGAAAAGTATTATCTGCTAGAAGAGCAAAAGGAAGAAAGCAATTGTCTGCATAGGTCGCAATTTTGTGACCTTTTCTTCTATGAATCTTTTTTTGTACTTCATGCGGTAAGTTATTACCGCATTGAGTATAAATATTATTGATATAACACATAACAATACAAATTACCTAAAGTATGTGTTATTGTTTGCAAAGGGAATTAAAATGAAATATTCCACATCATTAAAGAAGAACGATGAATTTAGAGAAATATATCGTACCGGAAAATCCTATGCGAATAAATATTTGATCATGTATGTCAGAAGAAATGAAACTGATTATAATCGAATTGGAATATCGGTTAGTAAAAAAGTTGGAAATAGCGTTGTCAGACATAGAATAACCAGATTGATCAGAGAAAGCTATCGGCTATCGGAGGATAGCTTTTTAAGTGGCTTAGATATTGTCGTAGTGGCCAGAGTTGGTGCCAGAGAAAAGAATTATAAAGAGATTGAAAGCGCTTTATTACACCTGATGAAACTCCATAAAATTGGGAAAGATAGTAGTAGCAACTAATCGGATATATAAGAAGTAATGTAGGAGTATAGCAGTGATAATTAAGAAAACATTGATATTTATGATAAAGCTTTATCAAGAGTATATATCACCTCTTAAGAGAACACCTAGTTGTATCTATGCGCCTACCTGCTCATTATATGCAATTGAAGCATTGGAGAAATATGGAGTCTTCAAGGGAACATATTTAGCTGTAAGACGCGTATTACGTTGTCATCCTTTTCATAAGGGCGGGTATGACCCGGTTCCGTAAATAAAAGGTGTCAATTGGACTGCAGCTCTAAGGAGGAAAATTAATTGGTGGTTACATTGTTAACGGCAAGCGGTGGTTTATTAGGACCGATCGCAACAGTATTAGGTTGGATCATGAATGCAATTTATGAATTTTTTCATCTATTTGGCATTCAAAATATTGCTTTATCTATTATCTTTTTTACCTTTATCGTTAGAACCTTAATGCTCCCTCTAACTATTAAACAGCAGAAATTTACGAAGCTATCATCCAGAATGAACCCTGAATTACAGAAGATTCAAGCAAAATATAAGGGTAAGAAGGATGAGGTTTCTTTAAGAAAACAGCAGGAAGAATCTCAAGCATTATATCAGAAATACGGTGCGAATCCGACCTCCGGATGCCTACCGCTTTTGATTACCCTTCCTATTATGTTTGCATTATATTCAGTTATCAATAACATACCGGCATATGTTACTTCTGTTAGAGAATTATATGAGCCGGTTGCGAATGGTATCATGGAAAATGGCGAATATGTAAATATAATGAGAGGAATTTTTGAAAATGCAAAAGGGATACAATTTGGTGACAATGATTTGTCTTCCGTTAATTATGTCATCGATGCCTTGGCAAAATTCCAAAAAGCACAATGGGATGCACTTGCAACCGCTTTTTCTGAATTGGGCAATGTAATTCAGACATCCTACAGCAATATAGCTCATGTTAATAACTTCTTAGGTTTAAATATTGCTGAGAAGCCCGGTTGGGCTTTCCCCGGAATCCTAGTTCCGATTTTAGCAATGGCATTACAGTTTGTACAGGGTAAGCAGCTGGAAGTTAAGAATAAGACAAATAACGCAGATCCTTCTGCGAATGCTATGAAATCCATGAATGTGGTTATGCCGATTATGTCCGGTGTATTTTGTGTTACTTTACCTACGGGTATCGGTATGTACTGGATAGCAACCAGCGTATATGCAATTATTCAGCAGTTCTTTGTAAATAAGTATATGGATAAGATTGATGTTGATGAATTAATTGCTAAAAATGTTGCGAAAGCATCTAAGAAAAGATCCTTTATTAAAGCACCAGAGTCTAGTAAATCAATGCAGGATTTAGCAAAGCTGCAGACGAAGTCGATAGATAGTTCTGTATATGATAAGGCAAAGGTTACTGAAAGCACGGATGTAAGTGATGGACAGGAGGATTCTGACAATAACAATAATGATGCTAGTGCCTCCACCGGTCCGATGAGTATTTCAGATATAGCCAACCTTCTCAAGAACAAGAATATTGAAAAGGGGGATAAATAGCAATGGAGTGGAAAGAAATAACTGGTAAAACAGTTGATGAAGCTTTAACAAATGCTATGCTCGAGCTAGGTACAACAAT
>JAEYXC010000290.1 GCA_023428655.1 Bacillota bacterium
GGCAAAAGATTACCATCGATTCTGCAACGATGGTAAATAAGGGTCTGGAGGTTATGGAAGCAGCCTGGCTGTTTGACATGGAACTGAAGGATATCCAGGTGGTTGTTCACCCACAGAGTATCATCCATTCCATGGTAGAATATATTGATGGAAGTGTTATTGCACAACTGGGTATACCGGATATGAAGCTACCGATTCAATATGCCTTATATTATCCTGCCCGTAAGCCCTTACTACAGGGTGAAAGGGTTGATTTTTTTCGGCTTAGACAGCTTACCTTCGAGGAGCCGGATATGAATACCTTCTTTGGGCTTCGATTGGCTTATACAGCCGGAGGCCTAGGTGGAAGTATGCCGACAGTATATAATGCGGCCAATGAATGGGCGGTGGCAGAGTTTCTAAAGGGAAATATTGAGTTTCTGATGATCCCTACATTAATCGAGAAGGCCATGCAACAGCATAAATTGATCAGCAACCCTTCTCTAAAAGAAATTCTGAACACAGAACAAGAGACATATGATTTTGTAAGAGGCTTTACAAGATCCGAATTCTGATGTATGACAGATCATAGGACTAGGTCTAGGAGCTACATCAGTACTTCGGGGATGGGAAAGGATTGATTTATTTATGAATATAATTGTAGCTGTATTAATATTAGGTGTCATCGTAATTATCCATGAGCTGGGTCACTTTTTACTTGCGAAGGCAAATGGAATTACTGTAACAGAATTTTCCGTTGGAATGGGACCCAGAATAGCAAGCTTTGTGCATAAGGGAACCAGATATTCTCTTAAGCTCCTGCCCTTTGGCGGCTCTTGTATGATGCTAGGGGAGGATGACAGCGTCGAGGATGAGGGTGCCTTTGGTAAAAAGGGAGTATGGGCACGATTTTCGGTTATTTTTGCCGGTGCTTTCTTTAATTTTATACTGGCCTTCGTTCTTGCATTAATCGTTCTTGGTGATGTCGGTGTTGATAAACCCTATATCGAGAAGGTGAATGAGAGTAGTCCTGCCGAAGCAGGTGGATTGATGAAGGGTGACTTGATTAAAGAGATCAATGGTTCTGTCATCCATTTTTCGAGAGATATTCAGTATTATTTTTATTTTAATCATCTATCCGAGGAGCCGATTGATGTAACCGTTCTTCGAAATGGAGAGGAAATAACCATGTCCTTAACTCCGACCTGGTATGACGATTACAAATTGGGCTGTACCTATACCTCTACAAAGCCGATGGCAGAATTAGAGGAGGTTGTGGAAGGATATCCTCTGGCGCAGGCCGGTGTAAAGAAGGGCGATGTTATCGTTGGTATCAACGGTGTGGCCATTCAGACCGGCAGGGAGCTGGCCGATTATCTGGAGAATAACCCCCTTACTGAGGAAGCGATTACACTGACCTATTTAAGGGATGGTCAGGAGACGGAGATCACGGTCAATCCGAAGCTGGTGAATAGCGGCTATGATCTGGGATGGAGTGTTAATCCCTATCGTGAGAAGGTGAGTGCATTAGAGGCAATAAAATATAGCTTCTATGAGTTAAAGCTTAATATTGTGAATACGATTAAGAGTGTCGGACATCTGATCGTTGGAAAAGTGAGTATGAAGGAGGTATCCGGGCCCGTTGGTATCGTTAACGTGGTAGGTGATATTGTATCGGAATCAGAGGATTATGGTATTCATGCTACCTTACTCTCCCTTGCCCAATTCAGTATATTGCTCAGTGCTAATCTAGGTGTTATGAACCTGCTTCCTCTTCCGGCGCTGGACGGTGGAAGGATTGTATTTATTCTCATTGAGGCAATCCGAAGAAAACCGGTTCCCAAGGAGAAAGAGGCTGTGGTTCATCTGGTGGGCATGGCACTACTTATGCTTTTGATGGTATTTGTATTGTTTAATGACATCCGCAATATATTTCAGTAGTTTCGATAAAGTAACAAGCGATGGGATATTTCCCATAGGATTGAATACGGGTTGGAGCATTAAGCGGTGTCGGTACGAAAGGTGGTAGAGTTATGTACCGTGAGAAGACAAAGGTAATACAGATTGGGAATCGGGTAATAGGTGGTGGTAACCCGATTCTGATCCAATCGATGACGAATACAAGAACGGAAGATATAAAGGCAACTGTGGATCAGATAAATAGGTTGGCCCAGGCCGGTTGTGATATCATCCGCTGTACGGTCCCCAGTATGGAGGCGGCGGAAGCCTTTCAAGAGATAAAGAAGCAGATCTCCATTCCCCTGGTAGCAGATATTCATTTTGATTACCGCTTGGCCATTGCCGCTATGGAGAATGGTGCGGATAAGATTCGAATTAATCCCGGTAATATCGGAAATGATGAAAAGCTAAGAGCAGTTGTTAAGGTAGCCAAGGAGAGGAATATTCCGATTCGTGTTGGTGTTAACAGTGGTTCTCTTGAGAAGGAAATCATCGCAAAATACGGTAAGGTTACAGCAAGAGGACTTGTGGACAGTGCTTTGGATAAGGTGAAACGGATCGAGGATATGGATTACGATCAACTGGTAATCAGTATCAAATCTTCGGATGTTTTAATGTGTGTACAGGCGCATGAAATAATTGCACCACTTACAAGGTATCCCTTACATGTGGGAATTACCGAGGCAGGGACAGTAAACGCAGGAAATATTAAGTCAGCCCTTGGTCTTGGTATGATTCTTTATCAGGGCATCGGGGATACCATCCGGGTATCTCTGACCGGTGATCCGGTGGAGGAGATCCATTCTGCTAAGTTAATTCTGAAGACCCTTGGGTATCGTAAGGGTGGAGTTGAGGTGGTATCCTGTCCTACCTGTGGAAGAACTCAGATCAATCTGATAAAGCTGGCAACGGAAGTGGAAGAGATGGTAGCAGATATGGATCTGGATATCAAGGTTGCGGTAATGGGGTGTGCGGTCAACGGTCCGGGAGAAGCCAGAGAAGCAGATATCGGTATTGCAGGAGGCAGAGGGGAAGGCCTTATTATTAAAAAGGGTGAGCTTTTGCGAAAGGTACCCGAGGATCAGCTTTTAGAGGAATTACGGAAGGAATTGCTAGGATGGCCTAGAAATGGAGAATAGTTATGTTATTTTTTGAGGCATTTGATCAGATAACTGCTAATCAGGAGCTACAGACGCTTTTTCAAGAGGTGGATGTAAGTAAGGTGATTGCTTCGAAGCAGACGAAGAAAATCTTCGTCTGTATTCGAAGTAAACGACTGATTAGCAGAGTTCAAATAAGAAAGATGGAAGAACTGCTGAATCGGCAGCTCTTTTTACATACCGGCAATAAGGCAGTAATTAAGCCTAGGTTTGAGCTTTCCGCCCAATACAGTCCGGAGAAGCTGTACCCGATTTATCGGGACAGTATTTTGGAGGAGCTGAGGGAGGAAAGTGTAGTGACCCATCATCTTTTCTCCACTGCGGATGTGAGTGTGGAGGATATGAAGCTCACAATTCGTGTCACGGACAGCTGTGTAGCAAAGGAAAAGATGACTAAGTTGAAGGATTTTCTGGAGACCATGTTCCAGGAACGGTTTGATTATACCGTACATGTCTCATTGGATTATGTTGAGGCAAAGGACAAGAATAAGGATTATGAGCAGGAGTACCGTGCACAAATGCTTCGTATGTCTGAGAAAGAGGCACAGGAGGAGGGCTTTGCAATTAATCTCACCGGTACGGATGAGTTATCAGCCAAAACCGAGTCCCATACCGAGGATCTTACAGCTGGGACTACAGCCGGCAATCAATCGAATTCCTTGGACCCTTCAAAGGGGATGACCTTGTCGTCTGCGGATACAGAGAAGGCAAAATTACCGAAAGCAGCGGTTAAGGTGGAGGCACCGAAGCAAGCAGCTAATCGCAGCTATGGAAAAAGTGCATATGAAAAAGGTAAGGGAAGCTACCGGAAGCTGCCTCAGGATCCTTCCGTTGTGTATGGGAGGAATTTTGAAGGTAGTGTGGTACCGATTTGCGATATTATCGCAGATATCGGAGAAGTGGTCATTCGCGGAAAGCTGATTAAGCCGGATACCAGAACCATCGGTAATGAGAAGAGCATCATTACCTTTGTAATAACGGACTATACAGATTCGATTAAGGTGAAGCTATATGCAAAGACAATCGAAGTGGATGAGATCATAGCATTATTAAAGCCGGGCAGCTTCTTCTCGTTAAAAGGGATTGCACAGAATGATACTTATGAGAGGGACATCACCATAGGCTCTGTGGTAGGTATTAAGACCATTAGTGATTTCTTAAGCAACTCCAGAAACGATAACGCTCCTGTAAAACGAGTGGAGCTTCATGCTCATACGATGATGAGCGATATGGATTCGGTAGTGGATGCAAAGAAGCTGGTAAAACGTGCCTTCGGGTGGGGCCATACTGCGATTGCCATAACCGATCACGGAGTAGTACAAGCCTTTCCGGATGCCAACCATGCCATTAATCCAAAGGATTATAAGGATGAGGAGGAACAGAAAAGAGCAAAGAACTTCAAAGTAATCTACGGAATGGAGGCTTACCTGGTCGATGATCTGAAAGAGGTTGTGACCAATGCAAAGGGCCAGAGTCTGGAGGATGCTTTTGTGGTCTTTGATATTGAGACCACCGGGTTTAGTCAGACCAATGATCGGATCATTGAGATCGGAGCGGTGAAGGTGATAAAGGGCGAGATCACCGATCG
>JAEYXC010000300.1 GCA_023428655.1 Bacillota bacterium
TCGATGGGAAAATCTTAGAATGAGTGAAGGTGAGAAGTATGATAATAAAAAGTGCAACTTTAGAGACGGTATGCGGAATTACCAGCGTTCTGCCGGTTAATGAGAAACCGGAGGTGGCATTTGCGGGAAAGTCAAATGTTGGTAAATCATCCCTGATCAATGCCCTTATGAATCGAAAGTCTCTTGCCAGAACCTCGGGTCAGCCGGGAAAGACGCAGACCATAAACTTCTACAATATCAATGATGCGCTTTATTATGTGGATCTTCCGGGCTATGGGTATGCAAAGGTTTCGGGAGCTATTAAGGAGAAGTGGGGTAAGATGATTGAGAAATACCTTAAGACCTCCAGTCAGCTAAAGATGATATTCCTACTGCTTGATATTCGACATGAGCCCTCTCAGAATGATAAGAATATGTATGATTGGATTGTATATCAGGGGTTCCAGCCGGTGATTATCGCTACAAAGCTAGATAAGATTAATCGAAGTCAAATTCAAAAGCAGATCAAGCTAATCAGGGAGGGTCTTCAGGTAATACCCGGTACGAAGATATTTCCCTTCTCCGCAACCAGTAAGCAGGGTAGGGAGGAAATTTGGTCATGTATCGAGGAGCTTTGTTTTGCTTCCGAGGAGTCTCCCGAAGCAGAATAAAATCAATGTAATTGCATACTAAAAGACCGAACTGCAAAGGTAGGTATAGTAAAGAAAAGAACAACATGCATTATGGGATGCATGTTGTTCTTTCTTTCATCTTGAAATTATGTTCTGCAACAGCCCTCTGAAGTTTTGTCATAGAAGTGTAGACATTAGATAGGCATATACATCGGAGCTCTTTTCTCTCCAATTATTGCAGAGGCTTATTGCTTCTTCCTGTGATGTAACAAGAAGCGTTAAATCGATAATGGAGGCCTCTCGTTCAATTACGCTTAGGTGAGCAGCAAATTCGCCTTTCTTAACCTGATAATATTCTGCTTGGGTGGATACCTCTGCTTGCAGCTCGTATTTATTCTCCAGTAGATATGCTTCAATATCCTCCTTGATTCCGGAGGAAATCATATTATCAAATAAGAGCAGTATCTCATTTCCGCTGTCGGTAATGCGGTATAAGGTGCTGTTGCGAATGATCTTTGTGGTAATATAGGCATCATCAATCAATTCCGAGATAGCCCTTTGAATGTTAAAATAATTGGTGTATTCCTTCTCCAATATAAATGTGGTTAATTGAGCATTGGTTAAGGGGAAGTTAACTCTACTTAAGATGTAGAGTATCATAAGCTTATATAACATAAAGGTATCGGATTGCATGTTAACCTCCTTTGATCAGATCAGGTGATTATAAAATTTGCCTTGATAGGTATCCCGCTCCTTCAGCTGGCTGTGTATGCGGTTCAGAACAAGCCTTTTATTACAGCTCCACAGAGGGGCAAGCATGATATTCTTGGGACCGTCCCCGGTGATACGATGAATGACAAGCTCCTTCGGAAGACGTTCAAGGCAGGAGATTACAATATCTACATATTCATCCAAGGTAAGGACCTCTGTCAGAATGCCTTCTTCATAAGCTCGTCCAAGATCAGTTCCTTTTAATATATGCAATAGCTGTAATTTAATTCCTTGGACCGGCAGGGTGGATATATATTCCATGGTTTTTAAGATATCATGTTTTGACTCCGTTGGCAAGCCAATTATAGTATGAACGATGATTGCGATACCACTTTGATGGAGTGCTCGGACGCATTCTTCAAACACCTTAAGAGAATAGCCTCTGCGGATATAGATTGCCGTCTTATCGTGCATTGTTTGTAATCCCAGCTCAATCCAAACAGGCTTTATTTGATTTAATTCCCTGAGAAGAGAAAGGATTTCTGCATTGATGCAGTCCGGCCTGGTAGCAATGGAAAGGATAACAATATCCGGATGGTTGATTGCCTCCAGGAAAATTGACCTTAGGTACTCCACCGGGCCGTAGGTATTGGTATATGCTTGAAAATATGCAATGTATTTAACATGATCCGGGTTGGTTAGCTTAGCAGCTACCTGTAATTTAGCTTCCTCAATCTGCCTCGTGATATCGGAGCAAGAAGCTGTAGCAAAGTCACCGGAGCCACCCTCGGAGCAAAAGATGCAGCCACGGGTATCCAGGGTGCCGTCCCGATTCGGGCAGGTCATCCCACCATTCAGGGACAGTTTATAAATCTTTCTGCCAAAGCTTTTTTTCATCTCGTAATCCAGGGAATGATATCTCTTTTGATCCCACATAGTCATTCTACTTTCTGATATATGCCTTTACCGCGGCGCTTACTACATCACTCACTCTGGGGTCAAAGGCCTGAGGCATAATATTCTCTTCATTTAGCTCACTGTCGGAAACCAAGCCTGCGATTGCCACTGCAGCAGCCAGCTTCATCTCCTCTGTAATCTGGGTTGCTCTACCCTCTAAGGCACCACGAAAAATTCCGGGAAAAGCAACGACATTATTAACCTGATTCGGAAAATCAGAGCGTCCGGTTGCTACTACTTTCGCGCCCGCTTCTCTCGCAAGATCCGGCATAATCTCGGGAGTGGGATTGGCCATTGCGAATAGGATGGCGTCCTTGTTCATGGAAGCTACCATCTCCTTGGTGACGATATTCGGAGCAGACACCCCTACAAAGAGATCGGCACCTACAAGTGCATCCGCCAAAGATCCGGTTTTATTTTCGAGATTAGTAACAGCGAGCATTTGTTTTTGCATCCAATTCAGGGATTGGCATTCTTTCGATATAATACCGTTGATATCGCACAGAGTGAGGTGACGAAAGCCATAGCTGAGCAGTAGCTTAGAAATTGCTATGCCTGCTGAGCCGGCACCATTTACAACGACACGACAGTCCTCCTTACATTTACCCGTTACCTTAAGAGCGTTAATGGCAGCTGCCAGAACGACAATTGCAGTTCCGTGCTGGTCGTCATGAAACACCGGAATGTCAAGAAGCTCCTTCAGACGTTCTTCTATTTCAAAGCATCTGGGAGCTGAGATGTCTTCCAGATTGATTCCTCCAAATGCAGGGGCTATCGCAACGATGGTTCGAATGATTTCTTCGGTATCCTGTGTATCCAGACAGATTGGAACGGCATTGACATTGCCAAATTCTTTAAACAGAACGGCTTTTCCTTCCATAACGGGCATTGCTGCATAGGGGCCGATGTTTCCAAGTCCAAGTACTGCACTGCCATCGGATATCACTGCAATGGTATTTGCCTTTATTGTATAACGGTAAGCCTCTGATTTGTCCTCTGCAATGACCCGGCAGGGCTCAGCGACTCCCGGAGTATATGCCATGGCTAGGTCCTCCCTCGTTGTTACCGGGCATTTTGATGTTATTTCCAGCTTTCCATGCCAGTCCTCGTGAAGCTTTAATGCTTGTTCATTTAAATTCATTCTTTTGACCACCTTATTACTTGATATTTATACATTTTTATATGAAGTTTATAGCTATCATAGCACTCAAAAAAGTGTTAATCAAGAGGTGATGTGAATGTACG
The DNA here is from genome assembly GCA_023428655.1 of Bacillota bacterium. GTDB lineage: Bacteria > Bacillota > Clostridia > Lachnospirales > Lachnospiraceae > Mobilitalea. The sequence goes on from JAEYXC010000300.1 coordinate 3,525, forward strand.
GGATGAATACGTCATTATAAGTAAGTGGTTTTTATTATTTTACGGAGTAATTGGGAGAATAAGTTGGAATACTATTATAAGTAAAATGACGATAATTGGTCTGTATTATAATTTATATCTATATTAGAAATAAAAAAGGAAAAATATAGGAATAATATCAAATAAGAAAATACTTTTATTTCTAAATAATCTGTTGTATAATAAATTATCATATTAGGATAATCTTTGGATAATTCCATCATGTAGTAATTCTCTATCATTTCTATATCAAATTCCGTAAGAGAA
>JAEYXC010000328.1 GCA_023428655.1 Bacillota bacterium
ATACGATATACAATCAGGCCCTATGATACTATATGGATGCTTGCGCAGGTATTTAACACCAGTGTAGATTCCATAATGGATTTGAACCCGGGAATAGAGCCGCGTAATCTATCGGTAGGGCAGGTAATAACCATAAGACCTGGCTATCAAAGCTACCCCCCATATCCCAGTCAACCCGGTGAAAATGGCTTCCCGGATTACGATGATATGGATGACGACATGGATGATGATTTGGGCGAGAATATGATGGACCTTATGAATTATTTTCGTATGCTATGGGAGCAGCATGTAGCATGGACGAGAATGGCAGTGATTGGTCTTGTACATCAGCTTCCGGAAGCCCAGCTAATATTGCAGAGACTTCTCCGCAATGCAACTGACTTTGCTAATGCATTGGCTCCTTTTTATGGGGAGGAGGCCGCTAGAGAATTTGCCAGATTATTGTCGGAGCATCTAACAATCGCAAGCGAATTAGTCCAAGCTTTGATGGCCGGAGATAACAATGCAGTTACGGATGCGGATCGCAGATGGCGTGAAAATGCAGATCAGATTGCGAAATTCCTCGCCAGCGTCAATCCTTATTGGACCGAGGAGGATTGGAGTGCAATGCTTTATGAGCATCTTGATTTATTGAGCGCTAATATTGAAAATATGATCGCTCAAAATTATGAAGAAAGCATTAGTGGCTATGATGAAATTGAGATGCAGGCACTGGAGATGGCTGATATGATGGCGGAGGGCCTGGCAATGCAATTTCCTGGCTGATCACCGTGGCAAAATTTACTTTTAAGAGATTTCATTATTTAAAAAATCCATTTTATAATAAAGATAAAAATGTATGATTTATATTCCCTCTGCAAACAATAATATCGTAATCGTTACGAATAAGAATGTTTGGAGGAAAAACTATGGCTATCAGAAAAATGGATAAACCAAATGAGGGAATTAAATGTATTGTTAATACTTGCGAGTACTATATGAATGGTGATCACTGCTCCGCAGAGCAGATCCAAGTAGAGCCTAGAAATGCAAAGGGCTCCGATGAAACGGATTGTGCTACCTTTGAACCAAAGAATAAAACCTTCTAGGTAAGTAAAAAAGCGGCCGCTTTCTGCGACCGCTTTTTTGATATCTAATATATTATAATTTTTTGAAAAGCCGGATGGTACCGTCCTCGTTTAGCTTAACCATGATGGTCGCAATAATGGGAAGGATAAGAAGTCCCAAAACACCCATCAATTGAGCACCAACATACATCAGGATTAAGGTTAAGATCGGATGTAAGCCAATCTGTTGGCCCACAATTCTGGGCTCAATGGTCTGGCGTACTGCGGTAATGATGATATATAGAACCAATAATCCGATACCCACCTTTGTATTACCGATCACGAGTGAGATGATTGCCCAGGGTAACAGGATTGCACCGGTTCCAAGGATTGGCATTACATCGACTACAGCAATCAATAGACCTAATAGGAAGGGATTCGGAATTCCAAGGATCCATAAGCCTAAGGATAATTCGATAAAGGTAATGCTGATAATCGCAGAATAAGCGCGAATAAATTTTCCGAGGGTTCCAATTCCGTTATTCTTAAGCTTCAATATCATCTCCCTGCGTTCGCCCTTAAATTGAATTACCACAAACCGTGTAATACGATGATAATCAATGGTAAAGAAAAACGATGAGACAATAGTAAATATAAAGTTAATCAGTAGGGTCGGCAGTGAGGTTGCAAACCTTGTAATTGTTCCAACGATTGCTGTGGAAGCATCTCTTAGGAAGCTGAAGATCGAATCATTAATATTATCTAGGAAACCTTGGAGATAACTTTCCAGATCGGGAAAATACACCATAACATTATCAACCGCTTGCTCAATAGCTGGTAGTACTGTATTGGCATACAACTCAGGCAAGCTGGTAAATAGATTACCTAAGAAGGTGAAAACCTTAAAGCCTATCATGCTGGCAAGAAATCCAAGAGCGCCATAAAAAACAATAAGGAGAAATATGGAGATTATGATTCGATTTATTCTTGTCTTCTTTTGTATAAAATCGATGGGCTTACGGAAGATAACCGCAATAATCATACCGATAACAAAAGGCATTAATAAAGGTAATAGATATTTTATCCCTACATATACTAGACCCAAGAGAAAGATAATGTAGAAAACATGAACGATAAATGCTTTTTGCTTTTCTATATTCATATCAGACCAAGCCCTTCCCGATTCGAATTTTTTTCTAAATGTTAGTTAGGAGTTCTTCATAACGATACTCTCTAAGATATCGGCAACATCTTCACAGTTATCACAGCACTTTTCAAGACGATGTAATACTTCTGTCCAGCACATTAACTCGATGGGATCCTTGGAGGTGTGATAGAGATTACGCATAGAATCAACATATAACGCATCACCATCCTCCTCTAAACGGTTGATCTCAATGATCTTGTCTCGAAGCTTTTTGGAGGATTTGAAATTCTTGAATTCCTCCAATGCCTCATCCATCACTTTACAGCATTGAACGATCAATTGTGTAAACTTTAAGATTTCGGGACGTATGGATTGGATGTTAAACATATCGATATAAATCAGAACATCCTCAACAGAGTCAGTTACGTCGTCGATTTCCTGTGTAAGGGAGGTGATATCCTCGCGTTCGATGGGAGGAAGGAATTCCTTCACCAAACGATTCATAATATCATGCTTTGCAATATCTGCATTATGCTCGATGGCATGTGCCTCCGACACTTTACTATTAATCTTATTAGGATCAAAATTCTTCAAGGTCTCATCTAAGCTAACAGCTAAGTCATATGAAAACTTAGAAAGCTTTGCAAATGCGTCAAAATAATTGTAATCATTTTTTCTTGCCATTTCAATATACTTCCTTTCTTATTTAAAATATTTTCATAAATATATAAGACATAATAAATCCTAATAAACCGCAGCCGGGGAAGGTCAATATCCAAGCCAC
>JAEYXC010000331.1 GCA_023428655.1 Bacillota bacterium
TCTGATCCACATAATACATGTCGAACTGCTCTGCAATCATCGCGTCCCACTGAACGGTAATCATTGTATCCATCTTACCATATACATTCTTCGCTTGAATATCAACCTTAGGACCATAGAAGGCAGCTTCACCCTCTTCCTCATAGAAAGGAATCTCAAGCTCTGTTAAAACCTTACGAATTCTACCCTGCGTCTCCTCCCATACCTCTGGTGTTCCGATGTATTTCTCCTGATTGTTCGGATCCCACTTGGAGAGACGATAGGTAACATCATCCTCAACACCTAAGGTTCTTAAGCAATATCTTGCAAGGTCCAGACATCCCTTAAACTCCTCGTCCATCTGATCCGGACGAACAATGAGATGTCCTTCAGAGATTGTGAACTGACGTACACGAGTTAAACCATGCATTTCACCGGAATCCTCATTACGGAATAAAGTGGAGGTCTCACCGTATCTAATCGGTAGATCACGGTAGGATTTCTGACTATTCTTATATACATAATACTGGAAAGGGCAGGTCATGGGACGAAGAGCAAATACTTCCTTATCCACCTTCTCATCTCCCAGTACGAACATGCCTTCCTTATAATGATCCCAATGACCGGAAATCTTATAGAGGTCGCTTTTTGCCATCAAAGGAGTTCTGGTTCTTACATAGCCACGACGCTCCTCCTCATCCTCAATCCATCTCTGAAGTGTCTGTAATATTTTAGTTCCCTTAGGCATCAATAACGGAAGTCCCTGTCCAATCACATCCACAGTAGTAAACAATTCCATCTCACGACCTAATTTATTGTGGTCACGCTTCTTAATATCCTCTAGATAAACAAGATATTCCTCTAAATCAGCATTTTTCGTATAAGAGGTTCCGTACACTCTGGTCAGCATCTTATTCTTCTCAGAGCCTCTCCAGTAAGCTCCGGAGGAGGAAATCAATTTAAATGCCTTAATATTCTTAGTACTCATCAAATGAGGTCCGGCACAAAGATCCACAAAATCTCCCTGCTGATAGAAGGAAAGCTCCGCCTCTTCCGGAAGATCCTCAATCAACTCAACCTTATAGGGCTCGTTCTTAGACTGCATTAAGGCAATTGCCTCTTCGCGGGGAAGCGTAAAACGAACCAGTTCTGCACCCTCTTTAATAATCTTCTTCATCTCCGCTTCCAAGGCATCGAGCGCTGCACGATCAAAGGAAGCAACATCAAAATCATAATAGAAACCGGTATCTATGGAAGGTCCGATTGCAAGCTTTGCCTCCGGATATAATCTCTTCACCGCTTGTGCCAGTACATGGGAGGTAGTATGACGATAGGCTGCCTTACCACCCTCATCGTTGAAGGTTAATATATTTAAATTGCAATCCTGATCTACAATGGTACGAAGGTCCACTACCTTACCGTTCAATTCACCGGCACAGGCCATTCTTGCCAGACCCTCACTGATATCAGCAGCAATCTCATACACGCTCATTGCCTTGTCATACTCTTTAAAAGAGCCATCCTTTAATGTGATTTTCATATAAAAATCTCCTTTCAAAATAAATAAAAAATGCAGTAAAGTTGATTAGGAGATTTTATTCTCCCTTTCAGAATCTAAAGATTAATAATATCTCATTTCGAAGAATTTAATCTCCCATCACCTGCTTTGACCTTTGGTTTTGTCATAGCCTAAACACTTCGGCTGAGGTTATCGAAATTTTAGATATAAAAAAAACGCCTCACTTTCGATTGCACTTATGCCTATCGAAAGGGACGAGCGTAATAAATACGTCGCGGTTCCACCCTTGTTGGTGTGTAGCACCCACTTCATTCAATGATAACGGAATTACCGGACCGGATTGGGGTCACTCGGAGTTGGTCTTCCCATGCTTCATAATAAGATAATCGCACCAAATCTATCTCTCGCTGGATTAATCTGCATAGTACTCTACTCGTCAACGTTTTATAATTTAAATCAACTGAAATCTATAACTAAACTTTATTATATCATTCCTTTTTTGATTGTCAAGTCTATTTAATGAAAAAGCAACCGGCGTTAAATTCAGATATCTAAATTTATACGCCGGTAACTATAATTTTGTCTGTACAATATATAATGCTGAAAAATCCCTATTTATTTCTGAGGCTAGGTGTTGGCATTGGCATCCTCTCTGTCCGCTTTATGCTCCCAACGATACGTATGCACCGGAGTATTCCTATTGTCAGCAGCACTCCGGTGGGATGCCATTTGAAATAGCTATGGTAAAGCCAATCCTACTATGATAAAATTGAGCTGTGATAAAAAACCTTCTGAGGGGGAATTATAATGTCAGCATTTACATTGCAGAATAATATATTGACCATACAGGTAGAGGAATACGGTGCCGAGCTCACCTCGATCTATAATACGACTAACAATACGGAATATCTATGGAATGCAGACCCTGCTTATTGGAAACGGCATGCACCTATTCTATTTCCGATTGTTGGGTCCTTAAAGAACAAAACCTATACGTACCAGGGTGTGTCTTATTCTTTGCCACAGCACGGCTTTGCACGAGATATGAAATTCAGCTTAGTAAAGCAGTCTGAGTCAGAGCTATGGTTCTCTCTGGAAGCTACAGAAGAGACAAAGAAGGTATACCCCTTTGAATTCCGCTTGGAATTAGGCTACCGCTTGGAGGGTAACCAGGTTATTGCCATCTGGAGGGTAGTCAATACCGGTATTGATAAGCTGTTCTTCTCCATCGGTGGACATCCGGCTTTTCTATGCCCAATAAGGCAGGGAGAAAAACAATCGGATTGTTATATTCTTTTTGATTCCACAGAGCCGATCCATTATCTTCTGGTGAACGAGAGCGGCTTGGCTATCAAAAAACCCTTTGAGGAGCAGCATATCCTACCTACACAGGAGGGTTATCTCCCCATTTACTCCCACCTCTTTGACCATGATGCTTTAATTGTAGAGGAAAACCAATTCCATCGTATTTCCCTTACTGACAGTAACAAACAACCATATCTTTCCGTTGCGTTTGATGCTCCTCTCTTCGGATTATGGTCTCCGGCGAAGAAGAATGCACCCTTTGTCTGTATCGAGCCTTGGTATGGTCGCTGTGATGCCAGTGATTTTAACAGCAGCTTTGAGGATCGTGAATATGGTAATTGCTTGGCTGCAGGGGAGGTTTTCGAAGCCTCCTATACCATTACCATTCATCCTTAGTAATTCCCATTAACATAGAAAGCTGACGGTGGTGATAAAGTAAATGATACAATTGATGTATGCTTTGCGTACTTCAATTGTTATGAATAAGAGGTATGAAATCAAATGCATTATGCAGGATTTCATACCTCTTTTTATGAATAGACCTTATTTATTAAGCTTGTAATAATGAATGGAGTAGCATCACCATTGTAATTGACCGTATGAAGTATCTTGTTATTCTAATTACAAACGGAATAATCTACTTCCGGCGGAGTGCTTACTTATTGGAGGTTGGTATGTAGGGAAGTATGGAATTCGCAACACTGACCACCGGCATTGTCTGTAGGATGATTTTACCTGGTCCGGTTACGATCGTATTGAAGATACCTTCTCCACCAAAGAACATATTCTTGATACCCGGTACTGTATGAATTTCCATGCTACAGGTCTCCGTCATTGCCGCCAGATAACCGGTATCAATTACCATCTTCTGGCCCGGCTGTAGAGTGTATTCCATCGCATAGCCGTCAATTTCAATAAAGGCGATCCCATGACCGGAAAGCTTCTGCATAATAAAACCTTCTCCACCGAAGAAGCCTGCACCAAGCTTTTTTTGAAAATGCAGGGATAGCACTACACTTGCTTCGGAAGCTAGGAAGGAGGATTTTTGGACGATCATATTGTTGCCGGGTCCGATCTCCAATGCTCGTATGGAGCCGGGAAAGCTGGAAGCAAAGGCAATCATACCCTCTCCACCCATTGCAGTGTAACGATTTTGGAACAGCGAATCCCCGGAGAACATTCTCCCGAGTGCTTTGCCAATTCCACCGTTCGTTGAAGTCTCCATCTTCATATTGGGACTCATCCAACTCATGGAACCGCGCTCTGTAAGTAAGGTCTCCCCCTCATTCACATGACAGGTAACGACGGGTAATGGCTCACCCATGATTTCATACCTCATACCATACCTCCTTATTCATTATAGTTACTCTTAATACTCTAATAGCTTCATATCAAGATCCTTCAGATTTCCTACCAATGAAACCGAAGCACCCGACATGTTAAAATATCGGTTTGCAAAGTCAATTATATTGGTAAGACTAACTTTATCAATCCCTTCGATTAATTCCTCCATAGGTAACAGTCTGCCACGATTCAGCAAGGCCTTACCATTAGAGTTCATCCTGCTCTTAGCACTTTCATTTCCGAGGATCAGCTCTGTCTTAATCTGTTCCTTCGTCATAGACAGCTCCTCTTCTGTTACACCCTTCCTTTTAAGCTCCGTTATGATCTGAACAATCTTCCTTATCACCGTAGGAGCCTGTGTCGGGTTCATGGCTGCATAGATATGGAATAATCCGGTCTCCCGGTAGGAGCTCCCATAGGAATATATGGAATAAGTCAATCCACTATTCTCTCTGATTTTCTGGAACAGCCTAGAATTGACACTTCCTCCGAGAATTGAGTTAAGGATTGATAGTACATATCTCTCCTCAGAAAGGTAGGAGATACAATCAAACGCGATATTGCAGTGAAGCTGCTCAATGTCCTTATGTCTTTTGCACTGAACTCGGTTATATTCCGGTTTGGTCTGCCAAGGATCGGTCCTTGAGCTCTCTGCCTTCACACCACCAAACTTCTCTTCCAGTAGCTTTAGTACCTCTGCCTCATCAAAATGTCCGGCTACGGATATAATCATATTCTCACCAACATAAAAGGTATCCATGAAATCAACAATCTGTTCTCTTGTCACCCTACGTACAATCTTTTTAGTACCGGATATCATATAGCCCAAGGGATGATCCTTCCAAATTCGCTGCTGCAGCATTTCATGGACCAGATCCTCCGGTGAGTCATCATACATATCAATCTCTTCCAGAATAACGCCCTTTTCCTTCTTTAACGCCTTTTCTTCAATCAATGAATGGGTAAGCATGTCGGAGATGATATCAATCGCAATTGGAAGATGCTCTCTTAAGGTAGTTGCATAATAAGAAGTACATTCCTTGCTAGTAAATGCATTCATATTTCCGCCGATTCTTGCCATCTCATCGGCAATCTGCTTTGCGCTACGATTCTTAGTACCCTTGAATAGCATATGTTCAATTATATGTGCAATACCGTTATTACTATCATCTTCATTGGAGGAGCCCGCCTTAACCCAAACACCAAAGGATGCACTTTGTAAATATGGTAATACCTCTGTTACTACTGTAATCTTATTGGATAACTGATTTATTTTTGTCATATAGGTCCCTTCCTATCTATTAAGTAATGTATCCATACAGCCAGCACCATATACAAATCTAATTCCTACAACTGTTCATCAGACTAGCATTCTACTTTATCAATGATAAGCCTTACATATTATAAACGGTCTGTTCTTGAATTATGACATACTCTATGAAAGGTTTTACTTCTCGTTATCCTTGATTTTAGCATATTATCCTACTTATTACAACAATAGGACCATAATACCGTATGGAATGTCGAAATGTTGCTTGTCTTTTATGGTAGATAGATCTGACTAATCCGAACCACAACATTATCCTTCATTGTAATTCGAAAAAGCTCTTCCTGCTTCTGAATTCGCTCTTCCAGCTCTGTTAATCCGGCTTGTGTTAATGTAGTATCCTCCAAAAGCTCAACCTCCAGCTTCTCGTCAAGGCTCAATAAATCGTCTTTTTCCTCTTCATTATAGATATAGAACCCTGTTACCAGATCGTCACTCTTCATACCGATTTCCTTCAGTCTCTCTTCATCCGTGGAGAAGAGTAATTCAATCCAATCTACAGTAACTTCATTTCTTTCCCCATCAATTCCCTTGATATAAGCCTCTGAGACAACCTCTTGGGGACTTCCCGTTGAAGCATCCTTATCATCATACTCTGCATCCTTTGATGTGCCCTCATCGGTATCCTCCTTCGAAGTGTCCTTTGTATCGTTCTCAGAAGCATCATTTGCTTCGTTAGCCTCCTTATTCTCTGTCAATAAAGCACACCCTGTGAATGAGCCAATTATTATAATCGACATCACCAGGATTAATAATCTACTACTCCATTTGCTTTTTATATTTTTTTCCATATCTGATTCTCCTTATACGATAATCCACAGTTACAAAATAAACGCCTTCGTTTCAATGCCACGCAGAAAGGATATGATCCCTTGCGATTTATAACACTATACCAATAATATAAACTCGAATGGATATTGGAAGGCTGGTTCCTATCATTTCCCAAAGCACTACTCATGGAATAACTATGATACAGCTTTAGTAACAGTATTATATTCATTTATGCAGGATCAGTCAAGTTATTACTGTTTTACGTAATATTCACAGTTCAACCGATTCGAACCATAAAAAATAACTGCGTGAGGCATGTTTAACGAAGTAATGATTTCAAATACTCAGAACTTCTTTAAGCAAACCATTTCGCAGTTATTTATAAAGATGTGAGTTTATACAATCAAGGTATCTCAGGATAACCTTTTGATCCGACCACTCAATAGATCAAATTCAAGCTTTGGCACCTTTACCGTAATCCATCTCAGTTTTTTACTTAATCTGTTTAAGCTCATAGCCCTTTTTTGTAAGAAGCTCAATAATATCGGAATCACCCAAATAATGACCGCTTCCTACTATAACAAAATAAGTACGATTGCCCTCTGACTTCAAAAGCGTTTCGATATATTCTGTCATCGTTTTATTTCTCTGAATGAACAGCTTATCATAAAATTCTCTTAACAGCTTCATTTCTGCATCCGTGGTAGTATCTTCAATCATATCCTTATTCTGATATTCAAAGGAATTATACTGACGGAAGTTTTCAGTATCACCCGAACGCCATAGTGCCAACATCGCTTCCAAGCCTTCCGGATTGGAATTACCCTTACCCTCTAAGGAATCCTTTACCGCATCAAGGGTCCCGTTCACTAAATATTCTGCCAGCTCCGGTGAAAAGCTTTCCAGCATCTTACCCTGTACTGCATAACCCTCAACCTCTAGAATCTGCTTACCACTAAGCATTGCATTGGTTAAGAAGTTAACATCAATTCCAAGGTTCGCACTTGAGGTAGCCTCTTCCGCAGAACCGGATTCTGTCATAGACAGAGAGGAGAAGGTGATATAGATATACCAAGGCTTCATCAATCCTGCCTGTGCTTCCGGAATTCCGAACTTGGAAGATACTTCAATCACCTTGTCATAGGTTTCTTTGGATACATGATCCTTAAGGGTGGATCCGTCGGTATAGAAGGCATTGTTCACAAGTGCCATCGCACCTGCCTGATCAAACAGATTTACCTCTACTGCTAATGCATCTGAGCTATGATAAGCCGCTAATATCTTATCACTCATCGGATAGATATCATTCGTTGCCATATGGATTGAGCCAAGCATATACACGGTATTGCCATTTGCTTTAGCCTCCCAGAGGAAGCCCTTACTAGCTGCATCCAATAAGTCATAAACTTTTGTTACAAGTCTGGTAGCAATAACGCAGGCCTGCTCAATGGTACAGATATCCTTAAGCTTCAACTCACCATTCTTACCGGTATAGATTCCGTTTTCCGTCATAAATGTGACTGCCTTCTTATTCTCAAGTCCCAGATCCTTCGTATAGGTGTACGAGGTAACGGTATCATATAAGAATTTCATAACCTCCTCTACTGTTAGCTTTGAGGAAAGATTATAACGAGCCTCGTTTTCTGACTTAACACTTTGTGTATTCAATAGCTTATATCTAAGTCCCCCATTCAAAACATACAGCTTTGCTTCACTAATGGGTACTGTCATATCCTTTTCAAACCAGGTCTTAGGGAAAATTCCATAGGTCTCTGCAACAACAAGGTCGCTAAATGCCCAATTACTGTAAGTCTGGCCTGTAGCCATACTCTGAAGCTCATTTTGATTTTGTGACTTCGATTCCGCTGCCAACACCTGAGTATTCGGTATCATTGTGATAATCAGCATCAGAACCAGTAACAGTGATAATAATCTTTTTTTCATAGCTTTTTCCTTCCCTTTCTACTTACTAAGTCATATTTTATTTAAGAGGATAACAATCCCTTGATTACCAAGGATTGTAATAATTACACAACTCATGATAATATTACTCAACTCCAAAGTCAAGTTAAGGAATGATTAAAAAGAGCATAGCATTAATTTATGGATACATCGGGTAACAAAACATCCCATTCTGGCATTGAACTGAGGTTCCTCAATAGCGAGGCACATCATAGACCATTCTTTTATCCGAAAAGCAGCTTTCATTAAATGGTTGCTCTCGTTAAATGGTTGCTCTCGTTAAATAGTTACTATCGTTAAATAGTACTATCGTTAAATAGTTACTATCGTTAAATGTTTATTATCGTTAAGGAATATTTCATAGCAATACAAAAGGCCCACAGAGAAATGACCTGTATTCATGTCAATTCTCTGCGGACCTAAAAGCTTGATGTACTGAGCCTAATTACATATGGGTTGTAGTTATCCCGACGTCAGCCAACCAAATTGATTCATTTAAATCTACTGTGCATCCTTGATGCTAAAGCTAATTCTTCCCATCTTGTCCTGTCCAAGGCAAACAACCTTTACCACATCACCCAAGGTGAGAACATCCTCAACATGCTCCACTCTATGCTTTGCAATCTTGGAGATGTGAACCATTCCCTCTTTACCGGGAGCGAACTCAATGAAAGCACCAAAATCCTTAATGCTTACTACTTTACCGGTATATTGCTGTCCTTCTTCGAACTCGGTAACGATCATCTTAACGATATCCAATGCCTTCTGGATGCTCTCTTTATCAACACCACATACGGATACCGCTCCATCATCGGTAATATCAATCTTAACACCGGTCTGTTCGATGATTGCATTGATGGTCTTTCCTCTCTGACCAACAACCTCACCGATCTTGGAGGGATCGATCTTAATCTGTACGATCTTCGGTGAATAAGGACCTACCTCCGGTCTCGGTTCGGAAATAACCGGAGCCATAATATCATTGAGGATATAGGTTCTCGCTTCCTTTGTTCTATAAATAGCCTGCTCGATAATCTCTCTGGTTAAGCCATGGATCTTAATATCCATCTGGATTGCAGTAATACCCTTGTGAGTACCTGCTACCTTAAAGTCCATATCTCCAAAGAAATCCTCAAGTCCTTGAATATCTGTTAAAAGAATATAGTCATCATCTGTCTCACCGGTTACAAGACCAACGGAAATACCGGCTACCATGCCTTTAATCGGAACACCGGCTGCCATTAAGGACAGAGTGGAAGCACAAATACTACCCTGAGAGGTAGAGCCGTTGGATTCCAGAACCTCGGATACGGTACGAATTGCATAAGGAAACTCCTCTTCACTCGGAAGAACCGGTACCAATGCTCTCTCTGCCAATGCACCATGACCGATTTCACGTCTTCCGGGACCTCTGGAGGGCTTCGTCTCACCTACGGAGTAGGAGGGGAAATTATAGTGATGCATATATCTCTTACCGGTTTCATTTTCATCAATACCATCCAGTCTCTGAGTCTCAGCAAGAGCACCTAGGGTTGTAATGGTAAGAACCTGAGTCTGTCCACGAGTGAACATACCGGAGCCATGTGTTCTGGGTAAGATATCAACCTCTGCAGCAAGCTTTCTGATGTCAGTAACCTTTCTGCCGTCCGGACGCTTCTGATCCTTTAAGATCATCTTACGTACCGTCTTCTTCTCAAATTTATAGATAGCCTCACCAAGTAAGGGAAGCCACTCCGGATGGGTCTCCTCATAACGGGCAACCAAACGGTCGGTAATCTCTCTGATGTTAGCCTCTCTAACCTGCTTCTCATCTGTAAATACAGCTGCCTCCATTGCTTCAGGAGTAATAAAGGCTACCATGTCCTCATATAAATCAGCAGGAGTATCGCATACAATATAATCATGCTTCGGCTTACCAACCTCAGCTACAATGGTATCAATAAATGCAATGATCTTCTGATTCATTTCATGTGCTGCAAAGATTGCTTCAATCATCTTGTCCTCGGGAAGCTCGTTCGCACCGGCCTCAATCATAATAACCTTATCTCTGGTAGAAGCTACGGTTAAAGCCAAGGTAGACTTTTCTCTCTGAGCGGAGGTAGGATTGAATACCAATTCACCATCTACCATACCAACCATCGTGGAAGCGGTCGGGCCATCAAAGGGAATGTCTGAGATGCAGGTTGCAATTGCAGAGCCCAGCATAGCGGTTACCTCAGGGGAGCAATCCTGATCCACACAAAGAACCAGATTATTTAATGTTACATCATTTCTGTAATCCTTCGGGAATAAAGGTCTCATCGGACGGTCAATAACTCGGGAGGTAAGAATTGCGTTCTCACTGGGCTTACTCTCTCTCTTAATAAAACCACCGGGAATTTTACCTACGGCATATAACTTCTCTTCATATTCAACACTTAAAGGGAAGAAGTCAATTCCCTCTCTCGGTTTATTGGAAGCAGTTGCTGTAGATAATACAACGGTATCACCATAGTGCATTAAAGCCGCACCATTAGCCTGAGCAGCTACTCTACCAACCTCGACGGTAAGTGTTCTGCCTGCTAATTCCATTGAAAAACTTTTGTGCATAGTGTATTCTCCTTTTCTAATCATATATAGCTTTAGAGTCGGAGGTACCGAAACAACTGAAAAAACTACCGATATAATTCATCTTCGATAATCTTTTCAGAAGTCTCGGGTTGTCCTCCTGCCACTCTAACTATAATATTATACCATTATTATTACCAATATGCTACCTTTATTTTCATCCGATAGAAAACACTATGTAAATGGTATCAATGAATCCATTTTAAATGTTCCCATACGAAAAGAAGCAACTATTTAACATCCGTCTATTCAGAGATTAAATAGTTGCTTTTATACAATATCAATAATTCATATCTTTGTGATGAAAGTGATGATAATCCTCGTGTTTACATTCGCATTTGGTCTTTTTTTCAATGGGATTTTCAATCAATGTTGCAACCTCAAATTCATGCCTGTGTCCATCATTGACGGATGTAACTGACTCAAGGAAGTGAACATGTTTGTTGTTCCCCACCGGTATTGCCACTCCGGTCTTTCCTCGAAATTCATGGCAATGATCTTCATAAAAATCGGTTTTAAAGCAAACCTCATGAACATGTTCCCCATCTCCTACGGGACATGCTTCCTCTGTTATGGTACAGAAACGATGGTTATGCGGATCATCTTCCTCTGCAAACTTTACACTGCCCTGGAGCTCATGCACATGCTGCTCAATGTGGCATTTTTCTTCACCAGAACGGGCACCCTGGTAATTATTACGGTAATTATCATTGTTATAATTTCTTCCTCGATAATTCAAGTAGATCTCTCCTTATATTGTTGTAATGCGGTTCGGAGTTCATAAAAGGAAAGCACCCTTATGCATTCAATATATAATTATGATGCTACGAGGTAATATGTGTCACAGGGAAGTAGAATTTGTAATATTTTGATAAATATAATATCGCATGGATAGAAGCTATCCTTTTCAAATAATTACTTGCTTTTCTTTAAGCCACAATATTTTTAAGCCACTTTTTCTTACGATATCGCAGATATCCAAAGGTTAATTTGTATACCTCCTCAATGGTAATCATCGCATATACGATATAGATCGGCAGCTGAAACACCAAACCACCCAGCACTGCCATGGGAAGACCAATGAACCAAACACTGCTCACATCCAGGAATAAGGCTGCCTTTGTATCACCGCCGCTTCTAAGGATTGCTACAATAATTAAACAGTTGACCATTCGTACTGGTGTATAGACGGCAAAGGTAATAATACATAAACGAATATAGTAATTCACCATCTCCGGCATTTCAAAAATTGCGATTACGGGCTCCTTAACTAAAACCACAATAATTGCACCAATCACCGAAAGACAGGATAACAATACGATATAGTATTTGGCATATCTTTCAGCGCGATCAAGCCTATCCGCCCCCATTTCATTTCCCAGGATAACAGCGGCAGCATTACAGATACCAAAGAATATAACCAACGCAACCTGCTCCACGGTACCGGTGATGGTAATAGCTGCTGTTGCAGCATCTCCCATTCGTCCGTATACCAGGGAATACATAGTTACTCCCAAGCCCCACATAAACTCGTTTGCGATTACCGGAGCTGCTGTACTCAGATATTTATTGACAAAGGTGCGATGTAGGAAGGCTAATCCGTTTTCCTTGGCTTTATCATACTTCATATGTATGAAATCTCCGACTCCGCCATCCCCTGCCTTATGTAGATAAACAATAATCAATAATGCACCCACCTCGACAACACGTGCCAAAAGTGTAGCAACAGCCGCACCGGCAACTCCCCACTCCGGTAATCCAAACTTACCGAAGATAAGACTGTAGTTAAAGAATACATTTACAACAATTGCTATGGAGGTAATTGCTACGGGCAGCCTTACATAATTCATACTGCGTAATACTGCTACAAAGCAGTTGGTAACAGCGGTCAAGGGGTAACTGATTGCTATAATACCCAGATAGATCGCTCCAATCTGTATCATATCCTCGGAGGGTGTAAAAATCCTCATCACCACTTTCGGAAAAAAGATTCCCGGTATTACAAAAAGAAAGGAGGCTCCCACTCCAATCATTAAAGATATCTTTAAGACACGCCGAATATTGACCATTTCTCGTTTACCATAATACTGGGAGGCTAGAATTCCGGATCCGCTGCAGATTCCGAACATCAATAAAGAAAAGACAAAGAACACCTTATTGGCAAGTCCTACGGCACCTACCGTAGTCTCCCCTAAGCGCCCGATCATCAGTGTATCCACAAGATTAAGTACATTATTTAATAAATTTTGCAATGCAATCGGTATTGTGATTGCAAAGGTTTTCGACAGAAACGCCTTATCCTTAAGCATATTTTTGACCAAAGTCATATATTTTCCCCACTTCCCCTGCAGCCTTAAATACATGCATGCTTCATAACAAACCCATATTTTATTACAGGATTATTTTAGATGAATAGATACAAAAAAACTGCCCCATGATGAGCACCTAACGGTGAAAGCATGGGACAGCTTAAATCAAGTTAGAATCTTACTATTTTCTTAAACCTAAACGCTCAATCAGGGAACGATATCCTTCGATGTCAGTTTTCTTTAAGTACTCAAGTAAACCTCTTCTTTGTCCAACCATCTTAAGAAGACCTCTTCTGGAATGATGATCCTTCTTATTGCTCTTCAAATGCTCTG
>JAEYXC010000399.1 GCA_023428655.1 Bacillota bacterium
GAGAACAGTTTCTTAAACCCATTCACCGGATTGATACTTGAGAACTTTGGTTTGAGTGTCTTGGTAGAAATTTTCCATTTTACCTGCATCAGCACCACCACAAAGGATACTACTATTGTAGTAATAAAGACGGGGATGCAAATCATTAAGATGGTTAATAAGGTTTCCTTTAATACATTACTGATGGCGGGGATATTAAACTCCTCACTGGCCAATTTATCGATATTACTAAATATCAAGAAAAAGTTTTTCATAAAGCCATCGCCTATGTATTCAACAAAAATTCGAATCACGATAAAAAAGGTGGCAAGGCCGGAGGCAGTAATCAGCTCCTTACTTCTTGCCGCTTGGCCTTCCGATCTGGCATCGTTGAGCTTTTTACTGGTTGGTTCTTCTGTCTTATCTGCACCTTCCGCAAAGAACTGAAGATGATAAGGAAGTCGATATAAGGCATTTTGAATATGCTCTTCTGCTATCATTGTTTTCCTTCCTGTTCTATAACTCTGTCTAATATAACTCTATTGTAGCATCTGAATGGAAGCCATAAGCATTTCCTTCATTTTACGAAAGATAAAATCTGCAACCGAAGGGATTAATGTCATGATCATTGCAAGTACAACAAGTCCTACAAAAATCTTAAGCTGGATTCCGATTACAAACATATTCATCTGAGGTGCAATTTTGGCAAGTATGGCCAAGATGGTATTAACAATTAGTATTGCAGCAAAGATCGGTAGTACAATACGAAAGCCTATAATAAAATAATCCGTGATAAATTGTATCATCAGCTTATAAAGATTCGGGTTAAAATTAGCTTTACCTATCTCGATAATCTGAAAGGAATCGATAATTGCTCTTAGGAAATAATGATGCAGATTTGTAGCTAACATCATTAAAAGCACCAGATACCCATAAAAATTAGCCGTAATTGTTGTCTGAATGCTATTAATCGGGTCTAACTGATTTACCATGGAAAACCCGATCTCCATATCAATGAGCTGTCCTGCAAAGGCTATAATATAGTAGGCTATATTTGCAAAAAGTCCCATAATAGCTCCGGCCAGCGCCTCCTTCACTATGAGAACCGCAAAACCAATCACCCCGGTATATTCAGGTGTACTATATGGAACAGAGTAAAATAAAATTAATGATAAAAATATCGACAAACCGGTTTTTACACGAAATGGCACATTTCCTAACGAAAAAAAAGGAGCCGTAAAAATGTAACCGGTAATCCTCACAACAATAAGTAATAAGAATTCAAAATTATCAAAGGTAATACTCATAAGACATTAATATAGTAGCTGAAGTTCGAAATCAACTCAACCATAAACTCCTTTAAGGAATTCAGTATCCAGCTTCCTGCCAGTATCATAATTAGAAATACCGCGATTAACTTCGGAACAAATGTGAGGGTTTGTTCCTGAATCGAGGTAACTGTCTGCAAAATACTAACGATCAATCCGACTACCAGGGATGCGAGCAGCATCGGTGCCGAAGCCTTCAGAATAAGATACACTGCCTGTCTTGCAATGTCAATTATGATAACCTCATTCATTCAATAACCTCCTAATCCGCTCTATAAAACACGATGAACTATTTATCTATAGAAGGTCTGCACCAATTCACCGATCACTAAGTTCCAACCGTCCGCCATTATAAATAATAAAATTTTGAAGGGCATGGAAATTACCGTTGGCGGTAGCATCATCATACCCATTGACATCAGGGTGGATGCAACTACCATATCAATAACAATAAAGGGTATGTAAATCAAGAAACCAATAATAAAGGCAGTACGCAGTTCACTGATGATGAAGGCCGGAATAATCACGGTAATCGGTATCTCATCCACAGTTGTAACGGTGCCGATATTAGCAATATCCATAAATAAGCGTATGTCCTTCTCATGCCCGCTGAGCTGGTCCAGCATAAAGGTACGAATCGGACCCACTCCCGCTTCAAAGGCCTGCTCCTGCGTAATTGTTCCTGCAGAAAGCGGTTCAATGGCCTCCGTATTAATCTGAGTAAATACCGGTGACATGATAAAGAAGGTTAAAAACAAAGCCAGTCCTACCAATACCTGATTCGGAGGTGTTGTGGCAGTTCCAATTGCCGCTCTTACAAAATGCAAAACAATGATAATCCTGGTAAAGGACGTTACCATGATTAATATGGAAGGGGCGATGGATATAACCGTCAGCGTCAGCAATATCTGCAAGGTCGAGGATAAGCCGTTGGCATCCTCATCCGTATTGAGCGTAAACTCCAAAGGCCCCAATGAGCCCGCAAGATTATTTCCGCCTTCCTCCGCAGTAGTTGTAACCGTATCCTGCGCTGTTTGTGCATAAACTGTCTTTTCTTGAAACAAAGCCAACATTCCAATCGTTAATAATGCAATGATGAATGCAGATCGAAAGCTTTTGAATATGTTTAATTGTATCTTCATAATTATCAGCCTCTACTCATTTTTATTCTTCAGCTTATCCAAAATCTGTTTAAAGCTCTGCGTCTCACCTTGGTTACTTTCCCGGATTATAACCTCTGCTTCCTCTAACTCTGTGATATAATTAATTTCATCCTTACCGATGGAAATTACCACGTATTTATTTCCAACCTTAATTAGCTGCAGTGCCTTGTTCGCAGTAACGCGGTAGGTGTCAATCACTTGAAAATTGCTCTTTTTCATCTGACCCAGTTTAATACCTCCGATAAATCTTGAGGTATAGTAGGCCGCTACAAGAATAATAATCAATATTGCCACTAAACCGACTAATTGCCCGATGCTGTCATATGTTCCAGCCGGAACATTACCTGTGTTATCTCCCGGCATCGATGTTGGAGTTGGAGTTCCAATAATTTTTCCTATATCAAAGCTTTCCAGCAGCATAATCATCTTAGTACCTGACATATAAACTCCTTTAAACCCTCGGGGTCATTGAAAACCGATTCATGCTGATGAGATGAAGTGAATACATCCTCCATAAACCAGCATGAGTTATGTACTTAGGCTTGTCCTAGCCAACTGCCTTCTTCACGGCTTCCAATACACGATCTGCCTGGAAGGGCTTAACAATAAAATCCTTTGCTCCGGATTGAATGGATTCAATAACCATTGCTTGCTGTCCCATGGCGGAACACATAATTACATTTGCGCTGGGATCCGCTGCTTTAATCTTCTTTAATGCCTGAATTCCATCCATCTCTGGCATGGTAATATCCATCATAACCAAATCAGGCTTTGTTTCCTGATATTTATCTACAGCCTTTAATCCGTTTTCCGCCTCACCAGCGATGTTATAACCATTCTTGGTTAAGATATCCTTAATCATCATTCTCATAAATGCAGCGTCATCACAAATTAAAATACTCTTCGCCATTTTCATTCTCCTATCTTAGTGTGTTTAATTTTTTTAGTTTATTACTTTTGCTTTATTATTTCTGTTACTCGTATACCGAAGGCTTCTTCCATAACAACTACTTCGCCCTTCGCAACAAATTTTCCATTTACCAATACATCAATGGGTTCACCGGCCAAACGATTCAATTCTATAATAGTTCCTGGGGTAAAGTCCAGTATTTCTTTGATTGATTTACTGGTTCTGCCCAACTCTACTGTGACCTCAAGTGGTACATCCATTAATAAATCAATGTTTTCCGGCTGTACAACCCCTGTTGTCATTGGCGCGAAGGATGCAAATTGAACCGGTTGAACATTAACATCCTGCATCGGTGCCATCATATATGGCATTGGTTGCGGCATTCCCTGGGGAGGATATCCCATATTAGCATAGGGATTATAGCCCTGGGGAGGTATCTGTGGCGGAATCTGCTGCTCCTG
>JAEYXC010000416.1 GCA_023428655.1 Bacillota bacterium
TCCACCAGTAGAGCAACCCAAGCACCATAGACACCGAGACCTGCCGGATAACAAAGAACATAGGTCAAAAGGGGTCTTACTAAAGCTACACTGATGAGTGAGGTGATGGCGACATAACCGGTATCCCCTGCACCTCGTAGGCAACCGGATAATACTACCTGAGAGGTTTGGAAATGGGTACCCAATGCTGCCAGTATCATGATATTGGCACCTAGGGTGATAATCGCCGCCTCATCACTGAACAAGGACACCAGGAAGGTTCTTCCAAATAGAAAGATGAGGAAAATAACACTGGATATCATAAAGGCAAGTCGTTGACCGGTTTTTCCATAGATTATGGACAAATCCGGTCTTTTTGCACCCAGATTCTGTCCGACCAATGCGGAGGCGGCGATGGATAATCCATCACCAAAGCAGAAGGATAAGGTCAATATGTTCATACAAATCAGATGAGTCGCGTATTGGGTCGTTCCCAGTCGGGCAATAATGGCGGCATAAGCGAGAAAACCGATCCGCATAAAAACCTGTTCAATGAAGGCACTGCTGCTTACCTTGTAAATGGCTCCGGCAATATCCTTCTTGATCAGCCAACCGACTCTTTGATGAAAGCTTAAATACCCGTTTTTATGAAACAAGGTTGATAATGATATGATGAATGCGGCGATTGCTCCCAGCATGGTAGCGATGGCAGCACCCTTTACCTCAAGTCTGGGGAAGATTCCGATTCCGTTAATCAGGAGATAATTAAAGGTGATGTTGACCAGGTTACTGATAACATTACTAAACATGGATATCTTTGTTTTACCACAGCCACGTTGCGCTGCATTAATCGTTAGATTCAAAGCTTGAAAAGGAAGACCGAACATAAGAAGCTTAAAATAGTCCATTGCATCCGCCAGATAGGTGGACTCAGCGCCGGCAAACAAAAGGATTGGTTTGGCAAAGAAGTAACCAAGGAAAGACATTAGGAGGGATCCACCTAGAGCGAAAATTATCCCGGCACGGACACATCGATTGGCATCCGCTTGATTATCCTGCCCCTTTCTTCTGGCGGTAACGGCAGTAATGCCAACATTCAGAGAGAATATGATAGCCAATAATATAAATTTCGGCTGAGTAGTGATTCCAACCGCAGCAATGGCACCTTCTCCCAGGGTACCTACCATAATCGTATCTACCGCACCCACAAGGGCAACGAGGAGAGCCTCCAATGCGGAGGGCCAGGCGATTTTATAAAAATTGGAATAAGCGATACGGGAGGATGGGAGATCGCCGAGGACCTGATGGCTTTTCAGCATTCCCTTAACAGATAAAAATCGAGTTAAAAACAATTATGTCAACACCTTTCCTTATGTAATCATCATTACCCCGATTATAACACTTTTTCCTTCGAAATCAATGTAATATGATATATTCCTTCAAAAATGGTATAATATAAGAATAAGAGTTCAGGATAAATGCATATCTAATTTGTTTGATTTTTCGCTAATTTCGTTGGATATTATTTTGGATTTTTATCATTTTTGAGTGTTTTCAATGGAGTAAGACTTTTTCACAGATTGATTATTATTAAAAAATATGCTATGATGTAAGTTACCGAAATGAAAGAAATATCTATTTATACCATAAAGGAGGAAATAAAAAATGAGTATTCCAACCCCCCACAATGAAGCCAAAATGGGCGATATTGCCAAGACAGTTCTTATGCCCGGTGATCCCCTGAGAGCGAAATTTATCGCTGAGACTTATCTTGAGGATGTGGTATGCTTTAATAAAGTAAGAAATATGTTTGGTTATACAGGTACTTATAAAGGAAAGAAGGTTTCCGTAATGGGTGGAGGTATGGGTATCCCCTCCATCGGTATCTATTCCTATGAATTGTACCATTTCTACGGTGTTGAGAGCATTATTCGTATTGGCTCTGCAGGTGGAATTGCTGAGAACATCAAGCTTCGGGATATCGTAATCGGTATGGGAGCATCGACGAATTCCAATTATGCTGCACAATATCAGCTGCCGGGAACCTATGCTCCGATTGCGGATTTTGAGCTGCTGCGTAAGGCGGTAGAGGCTGCAGAAAAAATGAATATTAAGACGGTTGTAGGAAATGTTCTCTCCTCCGATACCTTCTATGATGATAATAAGGATGCAAATTCCTTGTGGCGTAAGATGAATATTCTATGTGTGGAAATGGAAGCAGCAGCTCTTTATATGAATGCTGCAAGAGCAGGTAAGAAGGCACTTTGCATGTTAACAATTTCCGATCATGTATTTACAGGTGAGTCCTTATCCGCACAGGATAGACAGCTTACCTTCCGTGAGATGATGGAGATAGCGTTAGAGATCGCATAGAACAATAAGAAAGAGGGATGATTTGCAATGGAGAAAAAATTAATATTTGAGAAGGTAGACCATACACTGTTAAGTCAGACAGCGACCTGGTCGGAGATAAAGGAGATATGCGATGATGCGATTACCTATGGTGTAGCAAGTGTTTGTATTCCTCCCTCCTATGTAAAGCAGGTCAAGGATTATGTTAAGGATAAGATGGCAGTATGTACAGTCATCGGTTTTCCAAACGGTTACAATTCTACTGCGGTTAAAGTGTTTGAGACAAAGGATGCCATTGAAAACGGAGCGGATGAGATTGATATGGTAATCAATCTTGGTATGCTAAAGGACGGCAGATATGATGAGCTGCTTGAGGAGATTAAGCAGATTAAGGCGGCCTGCGGTAACCATATTCTCAAGGTTATTATTGAGACCTGTCTACTGACGGACGATGAGAAAATTAAAATGTGTGAGATCGTTACCAATGCAGGAGCTGATTTCATTAAGACCTCAACGGGCTTCTCGAAAGCAGGAGCAACCTTTGAGGATGTTGCATTATTCGCAAAGCATGTTGGGAAAGAGGTTCGCATTAAAGCGGCTGGCGGAATCGCTTCCTTTGATGATGCCAAGAAGTTTATCGAGCTTGGGGCGACCAGACTTGGTACCAGCAGAATCGTAAAGCTGGCTAAAAATCAGACGGGAACCGGCTATTAACAAAAACAATTAACAGGGAGGTTTTTGTATGCAAGAGCAGGATAAGAATCAACATGAGACGGAAGCAATGAACAGTCTAGTTCCTATGGATAAGGGAGAAATACTTGCAAAGCATGAAATTGTAAGCCATTCTGTGGTGAAAAACCTGGTACGGGATGCCATTGATGCGATGAAGAATACCTACTCACCCTATTCCCATCATCACGTGGGAGCGGCTCTTCTTACCAAGAATAAAAAGGTATATAAGGGCTGTAATATCGAGAATGCTGCTTTTACACCAACAAATTGTGCGGAACGTACGGCGTTCTTTAAAGCAATCAGTGAAGGCGAGACTGAGTTTTCCGCAATAGCGATTGTTGGAGGTAAGGAGGGCATACTCAAGGACTTTTGTTCCCCCTGCGGTGTCTGCCGACAGGTTATGCGCGAATTTGTTGATCCGAAGAGTTTTCTGGTAATCCTGGCAAGATCCGAGGAGGATTATCTCATCTTCTTCCTGGAGGAATTGCTGCCTCTAAGCTTTGGACCGGAGCATCTTTAGATTGTAATCAATAATGCTAATACAGAATAACAAGGAATAGTTAGGATAATATACTCCCGCATGTACGGGCTGCGGATATTACTTCATTATAATGTAACCCTCGAATCTATCTTGTTCGACAGGTTTATATATAATGGTAAGCTGCTTGAACGTACATTGTGGGAGTATATTATCTTTTTTGTTGGCTCTTTGTCAGTAATGGAGTAGGATACTTTGAATCCTACTCCATTACTGATCTGAACCCCAAATGTCGAACGCTAAACCTACTATTATAATCCTTTGGAATAATAAATATTAGATTTTGTAATGAATGAGCAAGAAATTCAGACGGATTTAAGCTTTTAAAATCCAATTTAATGTGATATACTTATACGCAGTAAAGGTTTAACGAACTAAAGTGCTAAACGATAAGAACAGCAGAGGTTCGTCAGGCTGTATGAATAAACCGGAAAGGAAATGAAAAAAATGTATTCATTTGAAGACGTAAAATCATTTGATCCTGAGCTAGCCGAGGCGATGTCACTGGAAATTGAGAGACAGAATAGCCACATTGAGTTGATTGCCTCCGAGAACTTTGTTAGTAAGGCAGTTATGGCAGCAATGGGAAGCCAATTAACCAATAAGTATGCAGAAGGTTATCCCGGAAAGAGATATTATGGTGGCTGCGAGTATGTTGATTTGGCTGAAAATCTTGCGATTGAAAGAGCAAAGGAATTGTTTGGATGTACCTATGCAAATGTTCAACCCCATTCCGGTGCACAGGCGAATATGGCTGTATTTTTCGCATTGCTAAAACCCGGTGATACGGTATTGGGTATGAACCTTGCCCATGGCGGTCACTTGACACACGGCAGCCCGGTTAATATGAGTGGTGCTTATTATAGTATTGTACCCTATGGAGTAAACGATCAGGGCTTTATCGATTATGATCAGGTAAGAGTCATTGCGAAGGAATGCAAACCGAAACTGATCATAGCGGGTGCCAGTGCATATGCGAGAAAGATTGATTTTAAGGTATTCCGTGAAATCGCGGATGAGGTTGGCGCTTTTCTAATGGTGGATATGGCACATATTGCCGGCTTGGTTGCAGCAGGCTACCATGATAACCCCATTCCCTATGCTCATGTAACCACCACTACAACACATAAAACCTTACGCGGACCAAGAGGTGGAATGATTTTATCCAGTGCTGAGTTCGCAGAGGAATATAAGCTGAACAAGGCAGTATTCCCCGGCATTCAGGGAGGACCCTTAATGCATGTGATTGCTGCGAAGGCAGTTTGCTTTAAGGAGGCTTTGGAGCCCGGCTTTAAGGATTATGCAAGAAGGATTGTCGAGAACTCGCAGGCATTGGCCAATGGGTTAATGAAGCGTGGCTTCCAATTGGTATCCGGAGGAACGGATAATCATCTGATGCTGGTGGATCTACAGAATATGGGAGTAACCGGTAAGGATACAGAGAAGCTGCTTGATGCGGCAAACATCACCTGCAATAAGAATTCTGTTCCCAACGACCCGGCATCGCCCTTTGTTACCAGTGGTATCCGTCTTGGGACTGCAGCAGTAACTACCAGAGGTATGAACACTGAGGACATGGAAGTGATTGCGGAAGCAATTTATCTGCTGGTTAAGGATGTAGAGGCAAACAAGACAAAAGCAATGGCAATGGTAAAAACCTTAACGGATAAGTATCCTTTGTATTAAATAATGAAATGCCAGGACCTGCCCGTACTAATGGGTGGGTCTTTTCCGTTCATGACAAGAGAACGTTTGCAAAGTGTACTTTCAATGGTTTGAATGAAGGAGTAGCCTTGTGTGCATTATTAAAAAAGGTAAGAATACCTTGCATTTCATTGCAGGGCATCCTTACCAAGGTTGGTACTTTAAGTGTATTAAATCATTTTATTTATTTCCTTATTTATAGATTTACTTATTCAATGGTCTCAAAAAAGCCTGTCTCCAGCATCTTTCGGAAGGTTCGTGTTCCAAAGATAATTCCGACGATTAATACAGCAGCAATGCTGACATATTTGACAATCTTACTGACCTCTACCGTGACCTTAATGTCACAGCCATCTCCGCTTTGACAACAATCATGATTAGACATGTTTCAATTCTCCTTTTCTTCATTATAATATCTAAGCCTTACATAAGGCTATCATCCGGGTAATAGTCAGGTCCCTCGCCAATCAGAAGCAAATTGATATTATTATACATCCTACGGTGCTTCCTGATCATATTTTTTGATAAAACAGATTCCGATTCCACCGGGGCCAACATATGCACCGATGGTAATCCCTATCCGAAAGATGGGATGGGATAATCTTCTTCCAAGATAATTCTCCAAATGCTCTTGTAAATAAATAGAATCGTTCAAGGTCGTCGCATCCGTAATGCAAAAGTCATAATCCTGCGGGTTCTCCCCAGCTTCGGCAAAATATTCCTGAGTCATGGTAATTAATCGATCCAATGCATTCTTACGACCACGCACCTTGGAATAGGGAATTAGTTCACCCTCCTTTAGCTGAACAAGAGATTTAATTCCCTGCATATCTCCTGCTAAGGAGATGGCTTTTCCGATTCTGCGTCCCCTGGTCAGATACTCCAGAGTATCCACGGTGAACATAATCCGTGCCGTTGATTTTAATGTTTCAAGAATACCTGCCACCTTTTCCAGAGAATACATTCTCTTCTTTAGATTGGCCGCCTGAAGCAGAAGTAGCCCTTGTCCGCCGGTAGCTTGAATGCTGTCGATGATATGGATGTGTGCCTCGGGATACTGTTCCTCCAAGATTGTCTTCGCGTTCATCGCTGATTGATAGGAGCCGCTGAATTTCTGAGATAAACAGATACAAAGGATATCCAGGCCCTTTCGTAACGAGGTCTTGAACTCATTCATATACTCCATAACGGAGGGGAGTGCTGTAATAATCGTACCATTCTCCTTTTCCATGCGTTCGTAAAAGGCTTCCTTTGTAATATCTACATTTTCCTTATAATATATATCCAGCTCAAAGCTCACATAGAACGGAATTACCTTAATATCATGTTCGTAAATCAATTGCTCGGGCAAATCACAGGATGAATCGCTGAAAATCTGAAAATCTCTCATAAGCTCCTCCCACCAACCGATTTGGTACATTATGGTTATTCATACTACGATAATTGTAAACTATAGTATGCGAAGATTCAACAAAAAGTATGAAAAAGTTGCTTTTTGAACGAGGCTTATATTCCCATACTGAAATAAAGCCTTACATCTTTTAGGGCAAAGTGCTGTAGATAATGGAATAAGTTTTATTTGTCCAATCAACAAAAATAGGTTATAATGTACGGGATAAGCGAAGGTATAAACCCTATGATAAGCTGCCCGAAAGCTTGCTTTCAGGGGCAGCTTATCATAGGGTTTATACCGAGCAACGCGAGGGAGGAAGCGAAGCTTCCGACCTACGCTTATCCCGTACAAGGCGAGAAGATAAGCTACGCTTATCCCGTACAAGGCGAGATGATAAGTTACGCTTATCCCGTACAAGGCGAGAAGATAAGTAACGCTTATCCCGTACAAGGCGAGAAGATAAGCAACTCTTATCCCGTACGTGAACAAAATTGAAAGTTGGTACAATATGTCAAAGAGCCTATACATAGCAGAAAAACCCAGTGTTGCAAATGAATTTGCCAAAGCACTGAAAATAACTAGTAGAAAGCAGGATGGATATATTGAAGCAGAGGATGCCATTATCACCTGGTGTGTTGGACATCTGGTTACAATGAGCTATCCGGAAGCCTATGACCCTGCGTTAAAGAAATGGAGTATGGAGACTCTGCCCTTCTTACCGAAGGAATATAAATATGAAATAATCCCTAATGTGAAAAAACAATTTAATATCGTTAAGGAGCTTCTCAATCGTAAGGATGTGGACACCATCTATGTCTGCACCGACTCCGGGCGGGAGGGAGAATATATATACAGACTGGTGGATCAAGCTGCAAAGGTATCGAACACCAAGCAAAAGAAGCGTGTTTGGATTGATTCCCAGACGGAGGAGGAGATTCTTCGTGGTATCCGTGAAGCGAAGCCCTTATCCGCATACGATCATTTGTCGGATGCGGCCTATCTTCGTGCGCAGGAGGACTATCTGATGGGAATTAACTTCTCAAGGATATTGACCTTAAAGTATGGCAATGAGGTGCAGAAGCTATTAAGCTCCGAGAAATGGAATGCAATCTCCGTCGGCAGGGTTATGACCTGTGTCCTTGGTATGGTAGTAAGGCGGGAGAGAGAGGTGCGTAACTTCGTGAAGACCCCGTTTTACCGTGTGCTAAGCAGCTTACAGGTCGAGGATATGTCCTTTATGGCAGAATTTCGCGCGGTGGAGGGCTCCAGATACTTCAATTCGCCATTGCTTTATAAGGAGAATGGCTTCTCTGAGAAAACCTCTGCAATGAAATTAATTTCAGAGCTGGCAGGCACTTACCCCCGTCTTCAGGAGGACGGTAGCTGGGTGGCAGAGGAAGTACCGGATGGACAGCCTCTTACTCAGGAGGATCGATTGCTGGCGGAGGTTATTCAGGTTGAAAAGAAAAAGGAGACTAAAAACGCACCCTTGCTTTATAATTTAGCGGAGCTTCAGAATGATTGCTCCCGTTTATTTAAGATCAGCCCGGATGAGAC
>JAEYXC010000420.1 GCA_023428655.1 Bacillota bacterium
CTGTGGTGGTGTAGTTATATTCAGAGGAAAGATTTTATTACTGTATAAAAATTATAAGAATAAATATGAAGGGTGGGTGCTACCGAAAGGAACCGTTGAAGAAGGAGAAGAATATAAAGAAACTGCATTTCGAGAGGTATTAGAGGAAGCGGGGACGAATGCTTCCATTATAAAATACATCGGGAAGAGCCAATATTCTTTTAGCACGCCACAAAATACAGTATTAAAGGATGTTCATTGGTATTTAATGATGTCTGATAGCTATTACAGCAAACCACAAAGAGAAGAGTTTTTTATGGACTCCGGTTATTACAAGTTCCATGAAGCATATCATATGTTGAAGTTCGCAAATGAAAAACAGATTTTAGAGCGGGCTTACAATGAATACATGGATCTTAAGAAAAGTAATTTATGGGGAAATAAAAAATATTTTTAACCTGAATCCAACCAAAGACTGAATACCTTACGGTATCCGGTCTTTTTTATTGTAAAATTCAGTAATGGCATTGGTAAAGTTACCAAATATATATATTTTATCGGCTCAACATGAATATTAAAGTGTATAACGGTAAATAATATTCATGTCATAAATAATATATTTACTGGAGGATTACAAATGGAAAACAATAATTCAAGAAATTCAAGCAGAAACGACGCTTCTTCTAACAATTCAAGCAGAAATGATGCGAACAACACAAACAGAAACAATGCTTCCAAGAACACAAGCAGAAACGATGCAAGCGGAACAAGCAAAAATAATACTTCCAATTCAAGTAGAAACGACACATCCAACAGATAGTTTCAAAAACGGCCTTTTATTGAAGTAACAGAAAAAGGAGTAGCCATAGTACTACTCCTTTTTTATCTTTATTTTGTTAAAATTCCTATAATAGTTAGGAGTAGCCTTATGCTACTCCTTTTTTCTGAACTATTGTGTAAAACTATAATATGTGTAGCCGGCAAGGTGAATAGCATCACTCCTTTGTCATGATATTAGCCATGGGGAGTAATTATGTATACCGTTATACTTATACAATTGTATTTTGACTGACCAGCTTATGTAATCCTATTTTAATATTATTATATGCTCGATATTAAAAAGGTTCCTATTTACTGAAAAAAAATAAAAATATTTCTTCCCATCGTCCAAATAAAAAGATAATTATCATCAGATATGGAATTGAAATGAAGTATAAGTCCCATTGTTTCTGAAACAGAAATTATATACTGTAAAAAATTATGTTACACTTATTGCGGTACCTTTGGAAGTGAGTATTGCAAACCGGAAGAAATTTTTTCACTTTAAAAAATCACATTCAAGGATCACATTAAATATCTCTTTACATAGAACAGATGTTCGGGTAATATACTAAGGTAGGAGGGGATATGAAATTGGAGAAAATAATTTATCATATTGATGTGAATAGTGCATTTTTAAGCTGGGAAGCAGTATATCGGATGAAAATCTTGGGAGATACCACAGATCTGAGGGAGATCCCATCGGCAATCGGTGGTGATGAAAGCAAAAGACACGGTATCATATTAGCAAAATCGATTCCTGCGAAAAAATACGGGATACAGACCGGCGATTCGGTTCGTGATGCACTGAATAAATGCCCGGACATCGTATTAGCTCCGCCTCAATACCAATTATATGAGCAGTGTTCAAGGGCATTCATTAAAATATTACTGGAGTACGCACCTGTGGTGGAGCAATATAGTGTGGATGAAGCCTATTGTGATATGACGGGGACAGCATCACTCTATGGATCACCGGTAATTGCAGCTAATCTGATTAAGGATAGAATATATCGAGAGCTTGGTTTTACCGTAAATGTTGGTGTTTCAAATAATAAGCTGTTGGCTAAGATGGCAGGGGATTTAAAGAAGCCGAATTTGGTTCATACCTTGTTCCCGAATGAAATTCAACGAAAGATGTGGCCGTTGCCCGTTGAGGATCTGTTTTATGTGGGAAGAGCGAGTAAAAGAACCTTGAATAAGCTGGGGATACGTACCATCGGTGAATTGGCTCAGTCCGATCCCAGCCTCTTAAGAAAACATATGCATAAGCATGGAGAGGTTATATGGAACTTTGCAAATGGCCGAGACGTAGCAATCGTAGACAGCGAAATACCGGCCAATAAAGGGTATGGTAATTCCACGACGATTTCCTTTGATGTAGAGGATGTGAGCACAGCGAAGCTGGTCTTGCTCTCCTTGTGTGAAACCGTGGGAAGCAGGCTGCGGGCGGATCAGGTTAAGGCTGGTGTCGTTGCGGTCAGTATCTGTGATCATGAATTTCATTATTATTCCCATCAAATGACGCTGATCACCGCAACCAATATCACCAATGAGCTGCATCAAGCAGCCTGTCGATTGTTCGAGGAGGGGTGGGATGGTATTCCAATTCGAAAGCTGGGAGTTCATACCTCTAGGATCATGCAGGAGGATAATATTAGGCAGTTGGATCTGTTTACTTTGGACCGGTACGAGAAATATCAGAGGATGGATGGGGCAGTAGATACGATACGCAATCGCTTTGGCGAAGATAAGATTATGAGAGCCTCTTATTTAGCGAAAAGTAATCAGGAGAAGCATATAACTCATATGTCCGGCGGAATAAAAAATGCCAGAGAAATGGGGAAGGCTGAGGGAGCCGGAGGAAGAATGGCTTTTCATTGAGGATTGCGATTGCTTCTAATTTAAGTTATAATTAGCTTTATTGGAAGCAACGGATAGAAAAAGACACATCAGACTACCGTACCGGTAATTCTGATGTGTCCTTTCTCCACTAGATGCTGAGCATCGATAATGCGGATGGAGGGACTCGAACCCTCACACACTCGCGTGTGGCAGATTTTGAGTCTGCTGCGTCTGCCATTCCGCCACATCCGCATTTGTGACGAGGTTTATTCTAACACAATTG
>JAEYXC010000432.1 GCA_023428655.1 Bacillota bacterium
AATCGGTACATAAGCATATTTCTTCATGTCGCGAATAATTGGAAGCATTTTATCGGGTCCGGTAGAGCAATTGATTCCAACAGCATCAGCCCCCATACTTTGAAGGCCTATTACTGCAGTCGTCGGATCGGTACCATAAAGGGTCCTCTGGTTTTCATCATAGGTTAAGGAAAGAATTACGGGTAGTTCACAAACCTCCTTAACAGCGAGCAGTGCTGCTCGACATTCCTGAAGACTCATCATTGTCTCTACCACGACCAGATCGACACCGAGGGGCAGGATATATTGTAGCTGCTCCTTATACACCTCCACCAGCTCTTCAAAGGTCATTGTTCCTACCGGAGCAATCTGCTCACCGGTCATGGTAATATCCGCGGCCACATAGATTGCTCGTGTACTGCCGGTTTTTGATCGATATTCCTCCACCGCTTTTTGAGAAAGTGCAACCAAACCATGATTAATTTCTTCCATTCGATCCGCAAGTCCATACTCTGACAGCTTAATACGGTTTGCTGTGAAGGTAGGGGCGAAGAGAATATCGGAACCCGCCTCAAGGAACTCCCTCTGTAAATCAATGAGCACCTGAGGATTCTCTAACATCCATATTTCCGGACAAACTCCCGTCGGCATACCGCGCTTTTGCAGATTACTTCCTGTCGCACCATCCACAATAGTTATCTTAGAGCTCGTTAAAGCCATAAACTCCTGTCTTGTCATATATCCATCCTCCCCTTACGAAAGCTTCTAATTTAAAGTTGTCCCTGTCCTAATCCTATTTCATTTAGCAATATTATGACACTCCCTCATTTGAAAGAAGCGTCCTTTTCCTCCGGTATGTCTAAGAACGAAATATCTTCTCCATCAGACTTACTCGGTTAAACGGCAACATGATATAATATCCATCTGCGATCGGCTCCAGCATCTCGATTACTTCTCTTGCAATCTGTGCTCCGACCTCTTCTGCTTCTTCTCCGGACATGTCCGGCCGATATCTTTCCATAATAGACTCCGGAACATGGATTTGTGGCATCTCGTTCTTTATGAAACGGGCATTCTTATAGCTGACCAGTGGCATAATTCCACATAGAATCTTGGTATTCACCTGCTCCTTTATGCTTTTAATTCGGTCAACCTCCTCCTTCGAATAGATCGGTTGAGTAAGGAAGAATGTAGCGCCTGCTTCTATCTTTCGCTTCATGCGTTCAATGACCTTCTCAAGCTGTCCCCGGTTGTGGTTCAATGCCCCTCCAAAGCAGAAGGGCTCCTCTGCAAAGTGCTCCACATTCATCTCCTTTACATATTCCATAAGCTGTATGGAATTATGATCGAAAACACCGGTGGTTGACACTCTGCTTTCTCCGGGTACCGGATCTCCCGTTACCAACAACAAATTGCGTATGCCATGAATATATGCTCCAAGGAGAGTAGAACGCATGGAGATTAGATTCCGGTCACGGCAGCAGATATGTGGCATTACCTCTACTCCCGTCTCCTCCGCGATTTTGATTCCCATCAAAACAGAATCGACCCGACTTCGTCCCATGGGAGAATCTGCAAAGGTGATAATATCAACCCCACTCCCCTTCAGCTGATGTGCACACTCCATAACCCGATCAATCTCCGCATCGTAAGGCGGATCCAGTTCAACGGCAAGAACCTTTTTATCCCCTTCAAATAGCTGAAAAAATTTATTTGCTTTGACCTCGGACCAACTCTTAGATACCGTAGAAGTCTCCGTAGCTAACAGTGGGTATTGAATATCTCCAATCAAATCCACCATAAGTGCCAGGTACTCCGGTGTTGTTCCACAGCAGCCCCCGGTAATTGCTACTCCCAGCTCTGCAATCCGCTGCATATTATTCGCAAAATACCTTGCATTATCCATGAATACCATACGATTTTGCAATTGATCCGGATATCCTGCATTAGGCGCTGCATAGAGGCAGGCTCCTTCGGGCAAGGCTAACTTAGAAAGCAGGGAAAGCATATGACCGGAGCCCACACCACAGTTAAGTCCACAGGCATCCATTCCGTCCAGCCTGCTGATTCTTTCGAGCAATCGCTTTGCACTAATACCAGAAGCACTATAGCCGTTTCGATTCACCGAAAAGGAAGCCAAAACGAACAAAGATGGCTTTTTACTCTTAATATAGGGAAGGAGCTTCTCAATATAACCGGTATTCGAAAAGGTTTCAAAATGTATACCGTCCAATCCCTCTTCAATAAATAGGTCACATAACAGAGTGTATTCCTTAAGTATTTCCTCCTCCTTTGCATCAGCATCCTCCGGAATTGGCCCGATATCACCAATAATCCAGATTGGATGCTTCTCCTGCTTCTTGGAATCTACGGAAAGGACCGCTTCCTTTGCTATCGAGCATGCCGCCTTTACTACAGAGATTTGTTCCTCCCTTGTACACTGAAGCACTTCTCTATTGGCAGCAAAGGTATTTGTCCGAATAAGGTCAGCACCAGCCTTTATA
This sequence comes from Bacillota bacterium, assembly GCA_023428655.1. GTDB lineage: Bacteria > Bacillota > Clostridia > Lachnospirales > Lachnospiraceae > Mobilitalea. The sequence continues at coordinate 2,484 of JAEYXC010000432.1, forward strand.
TAATCGATATGAATATCCTTAATGATCTGTGGATCGGTAAGATTAGCCCATTCCGAAATCGCATTGGACTGATTTACCACACTACAATAATAGGTTCCCATTGCTCCATCCGGAAACACCCGGTGAGTCTTCAAATACTCTCTTAATTCCATGAACAATTCATATCCTTCCTAATTCACTTCCATTACAGTTTTATACTTTATTGTGTTAAAGTTTAATTTTTCTTATTATATATCATTCCACAAAGCATCACAAGCTTTTTAAGAATTTAAGGTCCCTCCGCTATTCACCTTACGACTTCTATGCTATACTGTATCATGTATGCAACCGTTGTTAGGTTGCTCAACAAATCAGCAGATTGGAGTAACCATGACTAGATTGAACCGAAATAAAATTATCGCTTTTACCCTTCCGATGGCAGGTATCTTGATATTATTGCTGAGAGAGCCCATATTTTCAATCATTCCCTATATTCCGTCCTGCTTTTTATATCAGAAGCTTCATCTATATTGCCCGGCTTGCGGGAATACCAGAAGTATATCCGCTCTGCTGCAGGGTGATGTATTAACCTCGATTCAGTATAATATTACACCTGTCCTAATCTTGCTACTGGCGGTACTCGCTTATACCGAGTTCGTTGCCACCAGCTTCTTTAAGCCGATACGACTGCTTCCAAGAAAGCTATGGTTTTATCTCATCCTAATCGCTCTTCTGCTAATTTATTATATTGCCCGCAATCTATCTCCGGTGTTGGCGCCTTGAACCAGAATCAAAAGGCTGTACCCATAGTAATTCGGTACAGCCTTCCTTTATGTCAATCTTAAATACCATTAATAAACTGTCTCAAACTCCCTCAAAATCTCATCATACATTGAGCTAAACTCCGGGTTCGTAAATACCGCAATGACCACAATGGCTACGAAGATACCGATAAGAATGGAGATCGCGCAAAGAACGATGCCAATAATCGCCAGGGATTTTCCACCCTTTTTCTTCTTAAGTACAAGAATACCCAATACTAAGCCTACGATAGAAAGAGGAATCGAAATATACCATAAGCAGCAGCTGAGTAAAATACCAAGAATACCACAAATCAGCGCTCCTACTGCCATCCCGTTACTCTGAGGTTGAACCGGTGTCTGGTATTGCTGATATTGACCATACTGATATTGATTGGTCTGATAAGGATTCTGGTTGTACTGCTGGTATCCATTGGGATTTTGCTGCTGAAAGTTCTGGCCGTTCGGCTGTTGCTCCTGCTGAGGCTGCTGATAATTAGGCTGCCCATTGGATTGCTGGTAATCCTGTTGATTGTTTGGTTGGTTCGGATTCCAATGATCCGGTTGGTTATTCTTATCGTTCGGATTGTTATAATCTCCCATGACTATTCCCCTTTGCTTATTGTAAGTATGCATATCATAGTAAATCAATGCCTTTGCTGTTAAAATAATCCTAACATACATCGAACTCATATTCAATAGCTATATTATCCTCAAAAACAGGAATTCTATAAACCTTTGCCTTATTACAAAATATAACTTATTCTAACATAATTTATTGACTGTATTAATAGAAACCAATATAATTAAATAATACCCTCGATGGAATAATCCTCGATTTCTCCCCAAAAATTTGTGCTGCCCCATATACATGGTGTAATATAGCGTGAATTATAAGGTGAAGAATATTATATCATCCTAAGGTATCTTATGAAAATGAATGTTTACTTGATTAAGGAGGTAGGAATATGAATATTCCTAAGATTAAGCTTGGTATTATCGCTGTCAGCAGAGACTGCTTCCCCATGGAGCTATCCGCAAGCAGAAGAAAGGCTGTTGTAGCAGCATATGAAAGAAAGTACGGTATTATCTATGAATGCCCTACCACGGTAGAGAATGAGCTTCATATGAAACGAGCACTCGAGGAGATTCAGACCGCAGGCTGCAATGCCCTTGTCGTTTACCTTGGCAATTTTGGTCCTGAGACTGCAGAGACCCTCCTCGCGAAATACTTCAATGGCCCCACTATGTTTGTGGCAGCAGCAGAGGAAAGTGCAGAGGATCTAATGGATGGCAGAGGAGATGCTTACTGTGGTATGCTCAATGCCAGCTATAACCTAAAGCTTCGTAACATCAAAGCTTACATACCGGAATATCCTGTAGGAACTCCGGAGGAAGTAGCTGATATGATCGGCGAATTCGTACCAATGGCAAGAGCCATCGTTGG
>JAEYXC010000450.1 GCA_023428655.1 Bacillota bacterium
TCGGTGCTACCGGCGGTGTTATGGAGGCAGCACTCAGAACAGCAGTGGAGACCATTACCGGTTCTGAGCTCGACAGCCCTGATTTCAAAGAAGTAAGAGGAACCAAGGGTATTAAAGAAGCTACCTATGAAGCAGCCGGTTTAAAGGTTAATGTTGCCGTTGCTTCCGGTCTTGCAAATGCAAGAAAGCTTCTGGATGATGTCAAAGCAGGAAAAGCAGATTATCACTTTATCGAGATCATGGGATGCCCCGGCGGTTGCGTAAACGGCGGCGGACAGCCTCAGCAGCCCGGTGTGGTTCGTAACTTCACTGATATCAGAGCACTTCGTGCAAAGGCTCTTTATGATCAGGATGCCACAATGGCAGTAAGAAAATCTCATGAGAACGAAGCAATTAAGTCTTTATATGAAGATTTTCTGGAGAAACCCGGCAGCCATAAGGCTCACCACATCCTTCATACTACCTATGTAAAGAGAAGTATCAACTAATTAATATTCATAGTAGTTAGCTTCACAAACTTTTTGTGAATCATGTATTTATAAAAGGTGTTTGTTCCCTAGGAATAGGGAACAAACACCTTTTTCATGAAAAGAGAAAATGAACAAAACGTACCTTCAAATGTTTGCAACATGGTATTATTATCCACCTCGATGATTGACAAAAATATACTGCCATCATATACTTAAGAAGAAGCATATGGAAATAATCGTAACCGGCACAAAATCACAGTTCATTACTTGCTGTTTAAAGCAGGTATCATCAGGAAGGAGCGAAATCATGGCAACCAAGAAGCTTGAAAATCCATTACTGCTACTCGACAATAGTAATATGAATACCTTATTCAATGAAGGGGATTTCAAATGCACTAATATGACCTTCGAAGAAGCGCGGGAAATAATCGGAATGTACGCTCAAGAAGAAATTCTTCTTTGCTTCTCGCACCCGGACACCTATGATATCATTTTTAATTACATAGGTATCCCAAAACGGGATTATGAATACAAAACCATTCGTAATATGCGCGTAAATCAGGATGGTATTATCTTTAAGCTGTATGTTACCCCCTCTGAGACCCAGCCCATCATCCATGTTGACGGTGTTGAGGCTAAGAAAATCCAAAATATCTATGTCTACTGTGTACACGTTACAAGAATAAAATAACACCTTAACCATGCACTTGGCAGCCTCATTGCCAGGTGCTTCTTATGCTACCAATTCCTTTCACGAAATTAACGCAGTATTTTGCTCCAAGAAGAATCGCTTCCACCATACTGACCTCACTTGCAATACCCTGTCCGGCTATGTCCATGGCGGTTCCATGATCCACAGAGGTCCGGAGGATGGGCATCCCTCCCGTAATAGCTATGGTTCTCTCAAAATCCAGAGTCTTTGTTGCGATATGCCCTTGGTCATGGTATAGGGACAATACACTGTTAAATCGTCCCTGTAACGCCAAGTAGAATACAGAATCCGCACCGATTGGTCCCGTAACATCATATCCCTCTGCCCTCAATTCCTCAACCGCCGGTATTACATGGTTCACCTCTTCGTCCCCGAAAAGTCCGTGCTCACCACTATGCGGATTAAGCCCCGCAATTGCCATAGTTCCCTCAGTTACACCCAGCTTGGCAAGTACCTCCTTGCATCGCTTTACATAGTCCTTTATTCTATCCTTTGTAACCAGATCACAGGCTCTTTTAAGAGAAACATGTCTGGTTAGGAAAAACACCCTCAAACCACGAACTTCAAACATTGTCAGAGGATCCTTGGTTCCGGTTAATTCCCCAAAAATTTCAGTATGTCCGATAAAATTAACGTTACCCGCTTTTAAGGCTTCTTTATTAATCGGTGTAGTGGCTACTGCTGCAACCTCTCCTTTATTCGCCATCTCGATACTCTTCTCAATGTATTCATAGGAAGCCCTTCCACACATCCCGTTAATCTGCCCAAAGCGAAATTCCTTCTGATCAACATTATCCAGATCGATGAGATTCAATATCCCTTGCGAGTACTCCCCTTCTTCTGCCCTTTGAATTGTTTTAATCCGCAGATCAACGCCGGTAAATCGGATGGCTTCCTCCAATACCTTACGATCTCCGATAACAATACAGCCTGCTGCCTTCTGCACCTCCTGGTTTACTAATGCTTTCACCACAATCTCCGGTCCAATCCCCGCCGGATCTCCCATGGGTATTGCTATAATTGGTTTCAAATCATTCATCTCCATTCATAATAATTCATGCTTTCTAAGATATCATGTATCCATTATTGCCTCATACAGAGATTATAGTAGCATTTAGCTCTCTTAGATGCATTTCCTCTGCTGAAGTAAATTTCTTATTGGTAATAACAGCCGTATAATCAGATAAATGATTAATTTTAAGCGAAGCCTGTTTCCCAAACTTACTGCTGTCCGCTACCAAATATCTTTCCCTAGTATTTTGGCATATGGTCTGCTTAATGATTGCACTATCCATAGTGGAAGTCCTCACATTATATTGTTCGTCTATATAGTGGGTCCCCAGAAAGGCGATATCCACCTTAAGATTATCCATCATCATATTCGCAATGGCACCTGTTATCACACCTGTGGACTTTTGAACGACTCCGCCACAGACAATCAGATTGGCATTGGACTGAAGTAATAACTTTGCGATATGTAAATCATTTGTGATTATAGTTAATTTCTCAATGTCCAACAATCTCTTCGCAATCTCATAGGTAGTGGACCCAGAATCCAGATATACCACCATACCCTTCTTCATCAGCTTGATACATTGCTCCGCAATTCGGTATTTCCCTTCCGGATCATCCTCTCTGGTTTTAACCTTCGAAACCTCTCTCTTTATAATCGCTCCACCATAGCAACGATTAATCCTTCCCTCCTGCTTCAGCTTATCAAGATCACGTCGAATGGTCATTAAGCTGACATTCATGAGCTTGGCAAGCTCATCCACCTGTACGGAACCATTTTTTCTAATCATCTCAATTATCTTTCTTTGTCTTTCAGCTGCAAGCATATTATCCCCTCGTATTCAAAGTTTTATGGAACACGTTTCTGATTAACTTCGAAATCGTAAAATACTCTTTCATTTGTTCCATTCCCATCCCATGTAAATATTCAACTTTCTTTAATTGTTATATACTTATGATAGTATAGTTATGATAGCCAGTCAATGAATTTAACAGATTTTACGTGCAACCCCTTACCTGTCACCTCGTGCAAAGTACGAAAAACACCTACCTTACGCGAATAGTTTCCAATGGAAGCGGCGTTCCCTGGGAGGTAGCGTTCCTCGTGAGACAACGTTCCTTGGGAGGGCAATACGCTCTTAACCGCAGCAAATATTTCTTGGAATCAGCAAAAAAAGATACGCCCTGTGGGAGCAGGACGTATCTTTTGCTGGGAACAATATATAAGGGGAAGTATATATAAATGAGGGGTTTATATATACCGTAGATGTAAGCAATTTAATCATTGATTGTAGCTTTAAAAATTATGTAGTATTGTATCCAATCTCATAATATCACAAAGATAATCATTATGTTGTAGCCATGGCTACATTTATAAAAATTTAATAATTATCTTTACGTAATACAAAGTCTTCCTGCTTTAAGCTAAATTACTACTCAGTAATCCAGCCCTTATACAACCTTCTTTCTAACTTTTAGCAGTAAATAAAGCATACTAAAACCAAGTAGAATATGACCAACACCTGAAATTCCTGAGATAGATGCATCCAGTGCCTTACTTAGTTCGGTTCCCCATACCTGGGTAAGCCCTCTCATCAAAAAGCCGATACTGGATATGTTTAGTCCGATATTATATACGATAACTGCTTTATTTACATGTTTTTGAGAAGAAAATGCAAAGCTTTTCTCAAGTAATAACAAAATCAGAAAGAAAAACATACCAAGGGTCAAATAGTGAGTATGCATGCTGGATAAACTTGTTTCTCCTGTATAGTGATTTAATTTTGTAAACTCACGAAAGAAAATTCCTGATAACAAACCAATCACAGCATATGTAAAAGACAAATTTGTATAACGCTTTAACATGTTAAAACCTCCTTATACCATCAAATTATTTTATTGACACCGGTTGTATCAGAAAACAACTTGAGCGAAATAAGGCACACACCTAAAATAACTTTGGTGATGTGTGACTATAATTTATTTTATCTTAACCGAAATATCTTTATAATAATCCTTCGAGATGCCCAAAGGCATTTGGATATTATGCGAAGTATCTCTTTAGTAATCCTTCGAGATGCCCAAAGGCATTCGGGTATTATGCGAAATATCTCTTTAGTAATCCTTCGAACGCCTTGCCATGTCTTGCTTCGTCCTTAGCCATCTCATGAACGGTATCATGGATCGCATCCAGATTTGCTGCCTTGGCACGCACTGCAAGATCCTTCTTGCCCATACATGCTCCATTTTCAGCATCGACACGCATCTGAAGATTTTTCTTCGTACTGTCAGTAACAACCTCTCCAAGGAGCTCAGCAAACTTTGCTGCATGCTCTGCCTCTTCCCAAGCTGCTTTCTCATAATACATTCCGACTTCCGGATAGCCTTCTCTATGAGCTACTCTAGCCATCGCAAGGTACATACCAACCTCGGTGCATTCTCCCATGAAATTATCTCTAAGGTCCTTAATAATATCCTCGCTCACACCCTGAGCCACGCCAACAACATGCTCATCTGCCCAAAACATTTCAGTGGACTTCTCTGTGAACTTCTCCTTAGCCGCCTTACAAATAGGACATGCATCCGGTGCACCATCTCCCTCGTGAACATAACCGCATACTTGGCAAACAAACTTCTTCATAACAAAAATCTCCTTTTACTGTCATATTATAGTATTCAATTTTAGTAAAAAAATAACAATAATAGTAATTGTTACTGATATAATCATATTACTACTTGATCAATCATTTGTCAATAAGGTTTTTTGTAATATTTTCTAATTTGTACCAAGACATAAGTTAAGGGCTATGAACCTATCCCGATTATCGAGGGGTTCTTAGCCCTTTTTGTGATTCGATTGATACTATATCACCGATATCATATTTTTATTAGTCCTTGCATTCCGGACAAACACCATAAAAATAGGTTACATGCCCTTCCACCTTACCATCAAAACCAGCTCCGGCTATCTTTACTATATGATCAAGTGGCTCCATCTCAATATCGGACACTTTACCGCAACTCTTGCAGACAAAATGATAATGGGGCTTATGATTGCTATCAAAACGGTCACTTCCATCCTGGCAATTGATCTTTATAATTTCACCCTGCTCGGCTAATAGATTCAGATTTCGATAAACCGTCCCTAGGCTAATATTGGGATAAGTCTCCCTAATATGCATATAAACGGTATCTGCGGTTGGATGCTCTTTTGTATGAGCCAGGAATTCCTTTATGGCTTCCCTTTGTCGGCTGTACTTATTTGCTGCCATAATAAATACACTCCCATCAATAATAGTAATTATTATTATAAACAAACTTTAACCATTCGTCAAGGAAATTCACCTATTTGCGGTTTGCCGGCTCGATGTTAATACTCTTTCCTTTAATTTTCGCGGTTTTCATCACTTGAATTACATCGGATGCATACTCTCTCGGAACCTCGACAAAGGTATACTTGTCATACATATCGATGGAGCCGATCAGCTTACCTGGCATTCCTGTTTCACCTGCAATCGCACCTAGGATATCTCCCGGCTTCACATTCTGCTTCTTACCAAGATTAATAAACAGTCTCACCATGCCAATCTCAGCACCGGTATCCCCAAAATCTTCTATGTTTTTAAGATCCTCTGCCTTAGTAATATCCTCGCCCATACTCATCTTAAGGAATGCTGCAGCGATATCAAGGGATGTAAAATCGCCTTCATTTAATCGATCCTCGATCATATCGATGTATTTTCCTAGGTCCTCGTTTTCAATAGTAATTACTAGCTTATCGAGAATCTTATCTGCCTTCACAGCCGTTACATCATTAATGGAAGGGATGGGTTGTACCTTAATCTTTGTATTGCAATATCTCATGATATCCTTTAGCTTATAAATCTCTCTTCCAACAACCAGGGTAAAGGCTCTTCCCTCACGGCCTGCACGTCCGGTACGACCTATACGATGAACATAATATTCATCATCCTGAGGTACGTCATAATTGAATACTGCTTCCACATCATCTACGTCGATACCTCTCGCCGCAACATCCGTAGCTACGAGTATCTCCGTTCTGCCGTTTCGGAAACTATGCATAACACGATCCCTTTGCTGTTGCTTTAAATCACCATGCAGACCTTCCGCAAAGTATCCCCTGCCTTGAAGTGCGGAGGTGAGCTCATCCACCTGTTTCTTTGTATTACAGAAAATCAGGGACAATTTAGGGTTATACATATCAAGGAGACGGGATAACACATCCTCCTTATTTCTCTGGGTAACCTCATAATAATATTGTTCAATCTTGGGTACGGTCAGCTCCCTCTTCACCACTCGAATTGTCTCGGCATGCTTCTGATAGGTTCTGGCGATTTCTAAGATCGGTCCCGGCATGGTTGCAGAGAAAAGCACGGTCTGTCTTTCCTCCGGAATCTGACTGAGAATTGTCTCAATATCCTCACGAAATCCCATGTTCAGCATCTCATCTGCCTCGTCCAGGATGATCGTATTCACTGTATCTAATTTTACGGTTTTTCTTCTCATATGATCCATCACACGACCGGGTGTACCGATAATAATCTGAACTCCGGACTTCAGGGAACGAATCTGTTTTGAAATCTCCTGGCCGCCATACACGGGAAGAATCTTTATTCCATGCATAAAATTAGCAAGCTTACGAATCTCCTCTGCAACCTGAATCGCTAATTCTCTGGTCGGACATAATACAATGGCCTGAAGATGCTTATCCTTCGGGTTTACTCTTTGTAATAAGGGAATACCGAAAGCTGCCGTCTTTCCGGTTCCGGTTTGCGCCTGCCCAATAACATCCTTCCCTTCTAACAATACTGGAATCGCTTTTGCCTGAATCGGTGACATTTCTTCAAAACCCATCTCCTCTATCGCACGCAGAATATTTGGGTTTAAGTCTAATACTTCGAATTTTGTTGTTTCCATTCAATTTTCCTTTCTTCGTATCGCTTATCTCATATATTTCCCACTGATCGGATAGCCTATCTCACGCAACCTTCCGATCCTGTCCAAACAAATATTCGTACACATCTATTCCAATGTCATAACGAAAGCATTATTAACATTTCAGTGAAAATGCTTCTATCAAATGATTATGAATCGTTTTTCATCATTTTAACACTCTATCTTCAAATATTTCTTCAAACACCCGTAAAAACAGCTCTTAGTCCTTAGGACCAAGAGCTGATTCATCTTAAAATAAAATTTATTATGAAACAGATACTTTGCGTAGTATATCATTGCGTCAGCCTGATGTCAAGGGTTTCCTCAATAATTAGGCTCTATTGCTTATCTATCTCTTCGACCTTTTTACTTGCTGTTTGGCGGTTTTATTCCCGCTAGCCTTCCTGTCTTTCCCATGTGAATTAACTGCCTGTGAAGCCTTCGGTTTGTGGAAGTTATCCGGTCTGTCCGCTTTAGCCCTTTTACCAGTTACATGGCTACCCTTACTTTTTCCAGCACTAAGATAGTCGGATCCATTTGATTTTCCGGGACTCTGTGGTCTTCCCGAACTCTGGTTTTTTCCAAAGCTCTGAGATCTGCCTTTACTCTTTGAATATTCTTCACCGGAAGATTTAGCTGAGGTATTCTCTCTTTGTTTACTCTTTGAGCTTTCTTCATTCTGAGACTTACCAAGTCGTTGAGCCTTTCCCTTGCCCTGTTCCTTCTTCTCTCTGGCCACCCATTCTTTTTCCTTTGCAAATTGTCTCGGGCGAACCAGACACTTTTTGTCAAAACCAATGAGATCCATACGATCTGCCCTCTTCAGAGCCTCAACAACCAATTCATAGTTTTTCGGATTACGATACTGAATTAAAGCGCGCTGCATCGCCTTCTCATGAGGAGTCTTCGGAACATATACCTCCTTCAAGGTCCTTGGATCCAATCCGGTATAATACATGCAGGTAGAGATTGTGGAGGGCGTCGGATAGAAATCCTGAACCTGCTCCGGCATATAGCCCAAATCCCTCAAATATTCTGCAAGCTCCACTGCTTCCTTTAGGGTAGAGCCCGGATGAGAAGAGATTAGATAAGGGACGATAAACTGATTCTTACCCAGCTTCTGATTTGTCTTCTTATATTTCTCCTGAAACCTCTCGTATACTGCATTCTCCGGCTTCCCCATCAGTGATAGAACATTATCACTGATATGCTCCGGAGCAACCTTCAGCTGTCCGCTTACATGATGCTCACAAAGCTCCTCCAAGAATTTATCATCAGAATCTGCTACCAAGTAATCAAATCGAATGCCGGATCGGATAAATACCTTCTTTACATTCGGTAACTCACGGAGCTTACGCAACAGATTAATATAATCATTATGATCAACCTTAAGGCTCTTACAAGGATTTGGGAATAAGCATTGCTTATTCAAGCATGCCCCCTTTGTATTCTGCTTCTCACAAGCAACATGCCTGAAATTCGCTGTGGGTCCCCCCACATCATGAATGTAACCCTTAAAATCCTTATCCCAAATCAGCTGCTCTGCCTCGGACAGAATCGATTCGTGACTTCTCGTCTGTAAAATACGCCCTTGATGAAAGGTTAAGGCACAATAGTTACAACCGCCAAAACAACCACGGTTACTCACAAGACTGAACTTAACCTCCGTAATAGCAGGAATTCCTCCTGCTTCCTCATAGGAGGGATGATAGTCACGCATATAGGGTAGGGAATAGACTCGGTCCATCTCCGCCTGAGTCAGAGGCTTTGAAGGAGGATTCTGTACCACGAATTCATTCTCTTTATAGGGCTCAACCAGACGTTTTCCCGAATATGGATCCGTATTAGTATATTGGATCTGAAAGCTTCTCGCAAATTCCTTCTTACTTTCTAAAATATCCGAATAGCTGGGTAGAGCTATGGCATCATATACGGACTCCAGACTTTTCGCTTTAAACACCGTTCCATTAATAAAGGTAATATCCTTTATCTCAATACCGCTGTCCAGAGCCTCTGCAATCTCCACGATCGAGTGCTCACCCATACCGTAGGAAATGAGATCAGCCTGCGAATCTAACAGAATGGACCGCTTCACCTTATCACTCCAGTAATCATAGTGCGCAAGTCTTCTAAGACTCGCTTCAATCCCGCCGATTATAATCGGTATGTTTTTGTATTTCTTCCGGATCAGATTGCAGTATACTATGGTTGCGTGGTCCGGTCTTCTTCCCATCTCTCCACCGGGAGAATAGGCATCGGTCTGTCTTCTTTTCTTTGCCACGGAATAATGATTCACCATGGAATCCATGTTACCGCCACTAACCAGAAAGCCAAGCCTTGGCTGGCCAAGTAGCGTAATACTCTTTGCATCCTTCCAATCCGGTTGAGCAATAATACCTACCTTATAGCCATGACTCTCAAGTACTCTACTGATGATGGCCGGACCGAAGGAGGGATGGTCAACATAAGCATCCCCTGTCACAAAAACAAAATCGCATTGTTCCCATCCTCTCTGCTCCATATCACTGGTACTGATTGGTAAAAAATCTCTTATCATTTTATTCTCTTTCTACGGAAGGGGCTGTTGCAAATACCTTTTTGAACTGCTCATCTTGCAGGTCAAATTGAATTTTGCAACAGCCCCTTATCATTAATAAAATATCAATAAAGTTGATTTGTAAAGGGTTATGTCCTAAACTGTTCTAGAATTATGCTTCCACAGACTGTGCCAAAATGAAGTCAACAGCCTTTTCCCAGATTAAGCTTTCCTTGATCTGTTCCTCCGTAGCATACTGGAAGAACTCTTCCTCGGATGCATAACCGTATTCTTCTACATAATTAGCTACACCGGCTTTATATTCCTCATCGGTCAGCTCCATGTTCTCGTTCTTAATAATTGCATTGAGTACTAATTCCTGAGCGGTTCTGTCTTCTGCATAGGATTTCTTCTCCTCGGCATACTTCTCTTCGGTAAGGCCGTTAGCAGCAAGGAAATCTGCCAGCTCATAGCCAAACATAGAAGCATACTGCTGATAGTAGCTTTCCATCTCAAATGCATAATAGTCCACAACGGACTGAGGATAAGAGTTGAACTTTGACCCATCAACGATGGTTGTGATGAGGTTCCTAATCTTCTCATTTCTCATTGTGTCCTCGTTTGCTTTTACAAGCTCTGCACGAGTACCCTCTTTATATGCTGCAATACTCTCAAAATCAGTGTTGTTCTTAACAAAGTCCTCTGTTAATTCCGGAACTACGGAAACCTTAATGGAATTTACCTTTACCTTAAATACTACTGCTTGTCCTGCTAAATCTGCAGATCCATAGTTTTCAGGGAAGGTCAGATCGAGGGATAATTCCTCACCAACCTTAGCACCAATCAACCCATCCTCAAAGCCCGGAATAAAGCTGCCGGAGCCAATCTCAAGATCATAGCCCTGAGCAGTGCCACCTTCAAAGGCAACCCCGTCCTTAAGGCCTTCATAGTCAATGTTTACGAGATCACCGGTCTGAACCGCACGATCGGTAACTTCCTCATCCGTTGCATTTGCCTCAAGGTCTCCCTTAATTGCACTGTCAACATCTTCATCCGTTACTTCTAATTTTGTATAGTTCACCGGAAGTCCTTTATATTCACCTAAGGTAATGTAGTCGCTTACTTCATAAGCTTCCTTTACAGGCACTTGTACCGGAGTATCTGTACCTTCGCCTTCTGTATCTGTGGAATCAGTATCCGCGGGAGCCTCCGTCACTGCCCCTTCTGTCGGTGTCACTGACTCATCCGTTACAGCCTTTTTACCACATCCCCATGCCAGTACCATGATACTAACACTCATAACCAACAACAATAATTTCTTTTTCATATACTATCCTTTCCTTTTTGCAGATCGGAAAAGGGGAACCCTTATCCGAAATATTTTCCGTACTATATTTCGTTATATCATATCTTGAAGTAAAAGAAAAGCAGAAAACATTATTTCACAAATTTTTCACGGTTATGCCTTTCGTCAAAAATAATCCACACAAACCTCTTCACACCTGAGTGAAACAGCCTCCGGGCCATGTATTCACCCAGAGGCTGTTATGCATTATTATTGCAACTTAAGTTAAAATAATACCTAAGTCTATATCTTCTCGTAACGATCCACATCCATAACAAAGATGGTTGCACCTCCGACATTGACTACAACATTCATGGAAGCATATTCCACAGCTCCAACGGGATTCGATATAATCTGCTGTCTGGGCCCACATTCCTTTTTAACAATATCTATTACACGGTCTACCATATCTTCCTCAGTACCAATCATTAGGGTTGTATTTCCTTCACGCAAGAAGCCTCCGGTAGAAGCGAGCTTGGTTACATAAAAACCGG
>JAEYXC010000392.1 GCA_023428655.1 Bacillota bacterium
ATCATCAAGGGTTTTAAGCTGGGGTACTAGGATTCGAACCTAGAGATGCTGGAGTCAGAGTCCAGTGCCTTACCGTTTGGCGATACCCCAAGGGTTATTTCATTCGTGGCAGTGACAACCGCCACGAATGATATTATAACTTATGGTATTCCATTTTGCAAGTCCTATTTTAATTTTTTTCACATAACATTATTTGAGTAATTTACGATGCTTTTTGCCATACATAAATATCCTAATTGCTTTGATTATTCCAATGATAATCAGCACAATGCTTAATGCCAACATTGGTAATCCAAAGTCAATCCCACTGCTCAGGAAATACATCCAGTTTGCATCATAATAAATTGGTAAGGCTATTAAAATCGTAGCAGGTAATGCAATATGTATTATAACCAGATTCATCATTACTATCCATTGTCTCGTAGCTAGCAGCCTTTTCGGGAGTCGAAGGCAGGAATAGATACTAAGTGCGGTAATAATTAGTAACAGCAATGGGGTAAAGAACACCTTTCGGTCATAGGTTCTCTGGATGGATTCAGGCATCCTATTATGTAACAAAATATCGGAGATTCCGTTACCGATGATCTGTGACATCAGCTCCGGTTTACGATAGCTCCCCCGCTGATTCACCAGCACTACGATACCGTAACGATGTACCTGCGATAGTAGCATTGCTGAGTTAAAGTTCGGGGTAGCTCCCAAAAAGCCATAAAATCGATTGTAATCATGGATTGCCGGATCCTTGGTAACACCCCAGTCCAGGCTATAATAGGAATCACCGCTGTCAAAGGGCTTAAGTGGATCTGCTACAGGAGTCAGAGAATTATTTGGTAGAAGGGACTTACCCTCTGCATACCCGTTATTCAAAAAATAGACCATATATTTCGCCATGTCCGTTGCACTGCATAGCTGATAGCCCGCCGGCACCTGTCCCGCAGGATAGGGGCTATCAATTCTTATATTGATTCCATAGAGCTCCCGAAATCCCTCCGCCAAGCCACTGGCTTTGGCGTCCTCCTTTGAAACATAGCTATGCGACATCTGGATTGGAGCATAGATATTCTGCTGTAGATAATCCTCATATTTCATACCGGATACATATTCTACGATTAAGCCCAGAATAACATAATTCAAATTAGAGTACTCGTAGCCTGCTCCCACCGGCCGATTAAGCTTTGCTCTATTATTAATCTGCTGTACCGCTTCTTCGATGGAATAATGACTCTGATAGGAATAGGCTTCATTTCCCGCTGCTGTGGATAGACCACTGGTATGAGCCAGCAGATCCTCGACGGTTATCTGCTTTCCGGAGCCGTCTGCCAGGGTGAACCAGGGTATGTACTTGGTAACAAGCTCCTTGCTGTCAAGTCTTCCTTCTCCCTCCAGCTGTCGAATGGCCAGCGCAGTAAAGGTCTTACCGATCGATCCGATATAAAATGGAGTATCCGGTGTGACCGGTGTACCCTTTTCATCCGCTACTCCAAACCCCTTCGTATATACAATCCTATCGCCGTAAACGATTCCAATGGCTATCCCGGGAATTCTACTAGCCTTCCTCTCCCGCTCCACATATTCCTCTATCATTCTGCCTTGATCCGCTGTAAGCCGCTGTATTCCCTGCGCTGTAGCATGGATGGGATTGCTTAATCCGACTACTACTAATAGCACTCCAAGAAACATACCAAATCGCTTCCTCATCCCTTACTTCTCCCCAAACAATCAATTATCCCTTTTATACACTATTGTATTTCTATGCAATCCGTAAGTATTCTATCTTAGCATTCTTCGTTGATTTAATCCTCCGCAACAAAGCTATTCTCCATTGTTATAATACATTGATACCTAGGATCCCTCATTCGAACCTCTTCCACAATCCTTGATAATAGCTTCTGCTCCTCCTCCTTTGAATAAGAATAAGGAATTACCAGATCAAAGATTAGGTTGATTTGATGCTCACCGTTTACAATGCGAAAGTCATGTATGCTGGCCTTCTCCTCTAAATTTTGTATGATACCGAGTATCATTTCCTTCTTCTTCGTAACCGTTGTATCATTTACTTCAATGGGATCCATATGAATCACTAAGAAGATATCCAGCTTCTCAAGCACATCTCTCTCAATCTGATCGATGGTCTCATGGGCATGCTCAAAGCCAATATCATTCGGTACCTCAGCGTGGATGGTCGCCATTCGATGAGTTGGCCCATAGTTATGAATAATCAAGTCATGAGTGCCACAGATACCCTCATACCCCTCTACCATAGCGGTAATCTTCTGATAGACCTCACGCTCGATTGCCTGCCCAAGAAGCGGCTCAAGCGTATCCCTGGCAATATTAAAGCCTGCGTACATAACAAAGAGGGATACCAGAAGGCCAATATAGCCATCAATATTTATCCCGGTCCATGCAACAAATAGAGTTGATATAATCGTTGCTGAGGTCACCAGTACATCATTTCTGGAATCTGCCGAAGTGGCAAGCATTACTGTGGAATTAATCCGTTTACCAAGCTTACGATTAAATAAGGACATCCAGATCTTCACCAGCACCGAAAGGACCAATATTCCTACCAAGATGGGTTGAAAGGTCATTTCCTCCGGATGAAGTACCTTTTCAAAGGCACCCTTGAAGAGCTGAAAGCCCACCTGTAATATGATAAATGCTACGGCAAGGGCAGAGATATATTCAAATCGTCCATGTCCAAAGGGATGTTCCTTATCCGCCGGTCGTTCTGCCAGCTTCACACCGATGAAGCTGATGATGGAGGATGCAGCATCTGACAGGTTATTAAAGGCATCTGCCATAACGGAGATACTATTGATTAACATACCAATGATTAATTTAGTCAAGAAAAGAAGGACGTTACAGGCTATTCCCACAAGGCTTGACAGAATCCCATATCTGGTGCGAACCTTTGCATTCTCCGTGTTCTTATAATCCTTAACAAATAACTTTACCAATAATTCAGTCAAAGCGGAACCTCCTCCAATCAATGCCAATAATATGAAATATCCCTGCGAGCTTCTCACGATTGATCGTGGAAAATGCAGGAATATGATTATTGTATCATTAATGAAAACAATGTCAAGTTGATAATCCCTTCGTACTCAACATATGATTATTTAGAAATCATCAACTGTTTGCAGTCATTAAATTAGCACTTGAAACTTCTTGTCTAATCCTGAAGCATCGTGCATAATACATATATAGGATAGTCCAATTTCATATCTTATAAACACGGAAGGGCGAATTACTATGAAACAAGCCAGGTACATAAAAAATCAATATTTTCGTTTCCACAACCGCTCCCTATTTCTAGTGGATACTTTCTATAATATATTTTTCCTAATGTTTATCATCCCTTATGCTAATC
>JAEYXC010000090.1 GCA_023428655.1 Bacillota bacterium
TATACATCCCGGTAGAGGAGCCTTATCAGACTCTGAAGGAGAATCTGGGCGAGCTGGCCTATGTTAACTCCAAGGAGGTATTCTACTTCCATCTTTATAATAATATTTATTCCTATAATCTGATTACAAGGGAGCTTTCCGAAATAGCAGGTAATATCACATCGGATCAGGTGGTAATATTGAATACTCTGAGCTATGCTGCTTGGCAGGAAAATTCGAATCCCAGAGTGAATAAGAAAATTATTATAATGAACCTTGAAACCGGAGCTATGGAGACCATCGAAGCGACGCCGGGGCATACCATTCGACTTATGGATGAAATTGATTCTAACCTGATCTATGGCTATGTTGTTGAAAGTGATATCTCCCAATTGATGGATGGCAGTATCATGGCACCACTAAGCACCGTCGAGATTGCGTCAGTTGACAAACAGATTTTAAAAAGCTATAGTAAAAATGGCTACTACATCTCAGGATTACAGGTAAAGGATAATATAGTAGAGCTTCGTAGAGTGCAGAAAATCAATGAGAACGGTCGATTGGCCTATGTGTTCACGGATCAGGATTATATCATGAATCAGGTAAGGGCGGAAGAAAAGCCGATTGCAATTACGCAAAGAGTAACCGAGCAAGCGCTGACAGAGTACTACATGTCTTTGCCGGAGAAGTTTGATATGAATCAGCTTCCAAAGGTTTTGGACACGGTAAATACTATAATCGCTGTGGATCCAACGGTACGTCTTCCGATTGACGAGCAGAAGCAATTGTATTATTATCCATATATCGGCGGTGAGATCAGGGGAGCATATACAAATGCCTCTGATGCAATTGCAGTTGCCAAAGAAAATATCGGTGTCGTGTGGAATAATAACCAACAGCTTATTTGGGAAAGAGGCGTAAAAGCAACCAAGAATATTATCGCTGACTTTGAAAATATGATCTGGTCCGCCACCTCGGAGAACACCATGGAAGCTTGTATCAAACTACTTCTTAGTTATCAGAAGGTGAATGTAGCTACAGATAAACTATCGGTGGATCAAAGCTCCGCTTATGAGGTTCTTGTAAAACACTCAAAATACACACCAGTCCGTTTAACCGGAGTTACCCTGGAGGATGCTTTATATTATGTTTCAAAGGGCAGACCGGTGATAGCGATGACGGATGTAACAAATGCGGTTGTTATTTACGGCTACGATGCATTTAATATAATGGTAATTGACCCGCGATTAAATACAACCAGGAAGATTGGGATTGGAGATAGCGCAACTATGTTTGCAGATGCAGGTAATGTATTTTTATCCTATCTAGATCAATAACACGAATTGGACACATCATAAATCATGTGTCTATATTGCTCAAAATTGCATCGAAAAGCTAGCTTTTCTATTGTGAGAAAGAGCAACAAGTCAATGCTGCATAAGCAGCATGACCTTTTGGCAATTTAACTATATTAAAATAATTACAAGGAGACAAAACGATGGATGAAAGAATTAAAGTATTAGCACGTAATTTAGTAAATTATTCAATGAAGGTAAAGCAAGGTGATAAGGTTTATGTTCATTATATCGGTGCATCAACACAGGACCTTGCAAGACAGCTGGTTAAGGAGGTATATAAAGCAGGCGGAGTTCCCTTTGTACATTATACGGATGTGAAGCTTCAGAGAGAAATGCTGCTTAATTGTACCGAGGAGCAGATGTCCTTAATGGCAAAGATTGATGGTGCTGAGATGGAGCAGATGGATTGCTATGTGGCAGTTCGCGGAACCGATAACGTATCAGAGCTTGCCGATGTTCCTGCAGATAAGATGAAGATTTATGAGACCTATTATGCGACACCGGTTCATCATAATATTCGTGTTCCTAAGACCAGATGGGTAGTACTTCGTTATCCGAATGCGGCAATGTCTCAGCTCTCCAATACCAGTACAGAAGCCTTTGAGGATTTCTACTTCAATGTATGCTGCCTGGATTATGAGAAAATGGGCGAATCCATGAAGCCTCTGGTGGATTTAATGAATCGTACGGATCGGGTAAGAATTGTCGGACCCGGAACGGACTTAAGCTTCTCCATTAAGAATATCCCGGCAGTACCCTGCAATGGTGAACGCAATATTCCCGATGGTGAGGTATACACCGCACCGGTTCGCGAATCCGTTAACGGAACCCTCAGCTATAATACTCCAGCGGTATTCCAAGGCTTTACCTATGAGAATATCTGCTTTACCTTTGAGAATGGCAAGATTGTTAAGGCCACAGCGAATGATACCGACCGAATTAATCATGTGTTAGATACGGATGAAGGTGCCCGCTACATTGGTGAATTTGCAATTGGTGTTAATCCTTATATCCTAAAGCCGATGAAGGATACGCTGTTCGATGAGAAGATTATGGGATCCTTCCACTTCACACCCGGAAATTGCTATGAGGACGAAGCGCCTAACGGCAATCATTCTGCAATTCATTGGGATCTTGTTTGTATTCAGACGCCGGAGTATGGTGGTGGAGAGATCTATTTTGACGATGTATTAATACGTAAAAACGGACGTTTTGTAATTAAGGAATTAGAATGCTTGAACCCTGAGAATTTAATTTAGGAAGGAGCGGGAGGAGAGCATGAAGCTATTAACAGCAGCGATACCCTGCTATAATTCTGCGGCATATATGAACCGTGCCATTGACACCTTGTTAAGTGGCGGGGAAGAGATGGAGATTATTATTGTAAATGATGGCTCCGTTGATGATACACAAAAGATCGCTGAGGAATACCAGGCAAGATATCCTAGTATTATCAAGGTTATCTATCAGGAAAACGGTGGACATGGAGAGGCCGTAAATACAGGGCTTGCCAATGCAACCGGCTTATACTTTAAAGTGGTGGACAGTGATGACTGGGTAAATGAGAAGGCCCTAGAACAGGTATTGGAGGTTCTTAAGAACCTCATTGCAGACGGAAACAGTCCGGATTTATTCTTGGCAAATTATGTGTATGAGAAGGTGGATGCGAAGAAAAAAAAGGTAATCAACTATCATAGAGCATTGCCTGAGAATCAGATTTTTACCTGGAATGATATTATGCATTTTAGACAGAGTCAAAATATCCTGATGCATTCCACAATTTATCGCACCAAATTGCTGAAAAGCTGTGGAATTCGTCTGCCGAAGCATACCTTCTATGTGGATAACATTTTTGTTTATCAGCCCTTACCTTATGTAAAGACCCTATATTATATGGATGTGAATCTGTATCGATATTTTATCGGTAGATCGGACCAATCCGTGAACGAACAGGTTATGATACGCAGGATCGACCAGCAGCTTCGTATTACAAAGATAATGATAGAAGCTCATAATCTTCAACAGCTAAAGAGTAAGAAGCTGCAAAAATATATGATAAAATATCTGTCCATGATGATGGCGGTCAGCAGTGTCTTCTTGATTAAGGAGGGTACGGAGGAAAGTCTGAATAAGAAGCAGGAGCTATGGGATTACCTTAAGAGCTATGACAAATGGCTTAATCGCAAGATAC
>JAEYXC010000155.1 GCA_023428655.1 Bacillota bacterium
GGTAAGATGGACGATGCAATCGGTATTCCGGAGGATATGTTAAGACAGGCTGCTAAAATGGCAGTATGTAAGATTAATATTGACTCTGACTTAAGACTTGCATTTACTGCAGGTATCAGAGAGTATATGGCTAACAATCCGACTCACTTTGATCCCAGACAGTACCTGACACCTGCAAGAAATAACATCAAGGCTATGGTTAAACATAAGATTGTTAATGTTCTCGGCTGTGATGGTGCAGCATTATAATTGATTGATTTTATTGTATATTGATTATAAACTGGCTTTTTATATAAGATATTAACATAAGGAAGGACAATAGACTTCGCTGTTCTATAGTTTGACGGATCATATCATGCTTCGTCAGCTGTGTTCAGGAAGAGTATTGTCCTTTCTTTACTGATAATCCTTTGTATTAGTACCCAAGTATCTTCTTTAATCATTTCTCTACCAATCTTACTATACTTTGAAGTATCCTTCGTGTTATCCTTCGTGTTATCCTTTGCGTTATCCTATACGTTATCCTATACGTTATCGTTATTGTTTGTGTTATCCTTTGTCTTATCCTTAGTCTTATCCTTTGTGTTATCCTTTACGGTATCCTTTGTGATATCTTTTATGATATCCAGTCTAAGTAGGTCCAATAAATGAAAGAAAAGCTTATAACTTAAGAGATAAATTAATACGTATATAATTAATTTACATACAGCGTTATTTATAACTATAACCTAGTGTCTTAAAGAAGATGCCCATAATTTTATCGATATAATAGTGGATTTGGGTGGTTTTAGAACTTGTAATACGATTTATGAGATTGACAGATGGCATCACAAGGTGTATGCTGAATATGAATATAAAGTTAATACGTATATACTTGGAGAAAATATGAAGGTAACCATTGAAGATGTTGTGAAAAAAAGTGGACTGTCCTATGTTACTGTGTCAAGAGTAATCAGTAATTCACCCAATGTGAGAGAAAGCAATCGGAAAAGGGTTTTAGCTGCCATAGAGGAATTAGGGTATATTCCAAGTGCTGCTGCTCGAACCCTGGCTACAGGGAAGACCTTTGTGATTGCAATGTTTATCTCCAATCTCGGGGATGATTTTTTTGACAGTATTATTAAAGAAGTGAATGAACAATTGCTGGAAAGGGGTTATTTACTGACCTTATCGGTATGCGATGAGGGCAGCGATCGAATGAATACTTCCTTCTTTCATCAGGATCGTGTGGATGGAGTGATCCTATTGGTACCAAATCGTGAGAAATATTTTATTGATATTTTCAAATCTAAGAAGATACCCTTTGTGGTTATGGACAATCAGACGATGGACGGGGATATTACCTCGGTTCAGGCGGATAATATTGCCGGTGGATATATTGCCACGAGGCATTTAGTCGATCTGGGGCATCGAGAGATTGGCTTTATTGGAGCTTCTGCGGCGAGTCTGTCTACGATGGAGAGACAGCTGGGTGCGAATAAGGCTTTAGCGGAAGCAGGTCTTCAACCCTTTGCCATCGAGAATGGAGAGTATGACCAATTGACTGGTTATCGTGCTGTAATGCAATGGAAGGAGGCGAAAGGGCTACCGTCAGCCATCTTTGCTTTTGATGACCATATCGCAGTCGGTGCGATTAACGCGATTAAGGATCTTGGTCTTAAAGTACCCAAGGACATCTCCGTCTGTGGCTATGATGACAGTCAGTTAGCGAATCATTATTTCCCTCGGATTACTTCCGTTAGACAGCCTGCAAAGGAGATGGCAGTAAGCGCGGTAGAAAAGCTTCTTGCCCTGATAGATGGGAAGGAGAACGGTTCCTATGCAACGAAATATCCTCCCAGGCTTATGATTAAGGACTCAACTAAATAAGAATATAGAAATGAAAGGAGTATAAGAATGAAGCATTTAAAATTAGCTATTATAGGTGCCGGTAGCACCTATACGCCGGAGCTCATGGAAGGCATAATCAATCGACATTCTTCCCTTCCGGTTACGGAGCTTGTATTGATGGATATTGATGAACGAAAGCTGGAGATCGTCGGTGGCTTATGTAGAAGGATGGTGGAGAAGGCCGGGCTCGGTATGAGTTTTTCTCTTACCATGGATTTGACGGAGGCATTAAGGGATGCTGATTTTGTTCTTGCTCAAATCAGAGTAGGAAAGTTGCCCTGTCGAATACTGGATGAGAAGATACCCTTAAAATACGGACTGATTGGTCAAGAGACCACCGGTATTGGAGGCTTCTTCAAAGCACTTCGAACGATACCCGTTCTACTTGAGATTGCGAAGCAGATGGAAGCTCTTTGCCCGCAGGCATGGCTGATTAATTTCTCAAATCCCTCCGGGATCTTAGCACAAGCATTGCAGAATCATACAAAGATCAAATCCCTTGGCTTGTGCAATGTGCCAATTAATATGTTTGCGGATGTGGAACAATCCCTGGGTATGAGTAGTCTGGATATTGAGTATGTGGGATTGAATCATCTCAGCTTTATTACCGGGATTAAGCAAGAAGGACGGAACCTTCTTCAGGATGCTCTGGTACATGGAGTACAGGGGCAGGGTATGAAGAATATCCCACTACAGGGATTTGATACACAGCTCATTCAGACAATTGGTGCTATTCCTTCTTCCTATCTGGAATATTTCTATTTTAGAGAGGATAAGCTGAAGCATCTTATGGAAGAAAAGCAGTGTCGTGGTGAGGTATGCGTGGAGATTGAGGAACGTCTGTTGGAATTATATCAGCAGGAAACATTGGCTGATAAGCCGAAGGAACTGGAAAAACGCGGAGGTGCACGTTATTCCGAGGCGGCGATGTCACTGGTGGATGCGATTTATAATGACAAGCAGGAGATTCATGTTGTCAATGTACTCAACCAAGGTGCCCTGAAATTTATGGCTGAGGATGATACGGTGGAGATAGCTGCTGTCATAGGAAGAGATGGTGCGACACCAATTCCGATCCATAATTTTGCGAATGAGCATATCATGGAGCTTATGCAGACAGTGAAGGCATATGAACGCCATACGGTTAAGGCGGCCATGGACGGTGATGATGATGAGGCGATAAAAGCCTTACTCATTCATCCGCTGGTGGGAGATTACAATAAAGCGAAGGAATGCTATGAAGAGATGAAGCTGGCGAACCAGTCCTACCTCCCTCAATTTTATCGGTAGAGAGAATTGTGATATTCGTTGGCTTACCAGTGGGAGGAAGGAGAGTAATTCTTGCATAAGGATTTCTCATTCGGAATGTAATACAAGGTATCGGATCTTAGAAAATACTTCAGAGCATCGGACCTTTGAAAAAACTGCAGAGTATCGGAACTTAAAAATACTTCAGAGCATCGGTTTAAGGAAAGTGCTTTAGAGTATCAGCAAAGAAATGGGAAGCAAAGGTCGGACCAGAGTGTGCTTTCAGAGCATCGGATAGAAATGATATGAGAAACGAATTGATAAGGAGATTATCCATGAAAACAGAGTACATTATAGGGGTTGATGGAGGCGGTACAAAAACGGATTACCTGTTGTTTACAACAGAGGGTGAATACATAGATTCGATGAATGTAGGCAGCAGAAGCCATGAGATATTAAGTGGTGGATTTCCTGAGGTGGAAGAGGCTGTATTGAAGGATTTGGACCATCTATTAAAGAAAAATTCCATATCCGGCTCTGATATAGCAGCAGCGGCCTTCGGTATGGCAGGGATTGATACACCTGCTCAGCTTGAGCAAATGAAGGGAATTCTGGCAAAGACCTCTCTTAGAAACTATGTTGTTGCCAATGATTCTGTACTTGGAATTAAAGCAGGGTGCCCATCCGGTGTAGGTGTTTGCTCCATCAATGGAACGGGAACGGTTGCTACCGGAATTGATGAGAATGGGAAAATACTACAGGTAGGAGGAATTGGTTTTGCTACCGGTGACTATGCAGGAGGCTATATCATAGCTGCTTTGGCAGTTAGAGCGGTTTATAATTATTATTATCGTTGTGGAGAGGAAACTGTTTTGGTTGAACAATTGATGAGGCTTTTTGGACTAACCTCTCGTGATGAGTTATATGATTTTATCAGCAGCAGCTTCTATGAACAGCGCAGTTTGGATAAAGAAATTATCACCGTATTATTTGATGCGGCGAATGCCGGGGATAAGATTTCGTTAGAGCTTGTACAAGACATAGCGAGAGAGTTGGCGAAGTCTGTAGCGGGATGCATCCAAAACCTACATTTCTCCAAGACACCGGAAATTGTTCTTGCCGGCTCCGTTTGGACAAAAACGAACTGCCCCCCTTTACTGTCTTATTTTAAGGATTGCATTAAACAATATACGGGATTTGAGGTTGAGCCCTTTCCCTTGCAGGTTATTCCTGCGGTGGGAGCCATAATCTGGGCACTGGAACTGGCTACAAAGCAACCAATCTCATCCAAACAGCGTGAGCTGATTATGAGGCATATGGCAAGAATATAGAATAATAAGTTTGAGGAATAATTTGTATATTTTTTGTACGCAATTCAAAAGGATAAGTTGAAAGGAGGGAAATTTTATCCCTCCTTTCAACTTATCCGTATACTAATAGTATGGTCTAATATTGCCTAAGTAATATAGATGTATCCACATTTAAACTATAAAATCTTGGTATCAGTATTAGTATATAAACTATGTATTTGGGCAGGTGATTGCCTGATCCATTCTTTAGAATAACTTACACTGGGAAATGAGGTCATCCTCTTTAATAATCTCAAGGAATTGCTCGGGATGTAGCGGTGGACTGTAGATATAGCCTTGAATAACATCGCAATGCTTACCTCGTAATATAGCCAGCTGTTCTTCACTCTCAACACCCTCAGCCACTACTCGAATATCAAGGCTGTGTGCCAATTGTATGATTGATTCTGCAATCTGAGCATCCTTTTCAGAGGTACAGATGTTGTCGATAAAGGATTTATCAATCTTCAGGGTATTAATCGGCATCTTAGTCAAGTAATTCAGTGAGGAATATCCGGTACCAAAATCGTCCAGTGATATCTTGACTCCTAACTCCTGCAGATTATAAAGTAGCTGGGTGGCATCCGTTATGGAGGACACCAGAGTGCTCTCCGTTATCTCCAGCTCCAGGTACTCAGGCGGTAGCTGTGTTTCCTCCAATATCGAGGATAACATACTGATGAAACCGGGACGGTTAATCTGTACTGATGAGATGTTTACGGAAACAGCGCGTGGACTATGACCTAATGTAATTAATTCTTTATTAAAATGACAAGCTTCTCGAATTAACCAGGAGCTTAAATCCGTAATCAGACCGCTTTCCTCGGCGATGGGAATGAATTCACTGGGACTTAGGTGCCCTAAGCGTTCATTATGGATTCGCATCAATGCTTCGAAGCCGATTACATTATTGGTTTCTAATTCGATGAGCGGTTGATAATGCAGATAAATATCTTGATTTTCAATGGAGTTACGAAGAACCTCAAGTATCATGGTATTACGATTCAATTCTTCCTCCATTTTTGAATCAAAAAGTGTAAATTTGTTTTTACCCGTATCCTTCGATTTGTACATTGCGATATCTGAATTCTTAATTAATATCTTTGGAGATAAACCGTTCTCGGGATAAATGGAGATACCGATACTCATGGATACATATACAATCTCACCATCCAGCTCAAGAGGGTTGCGGAAGCTTTCAAGGATTCTGGAGGCAAAATCTACGGCCTCCACCTTTGAGGATATCGCTTCCTTGAATAGGAGGAATTCGTCTCCACCGGCTCTCGCCAGCATTCCATTGTTGCCGATAATGGAGGAAAGTAATTGTGCTGTCTTGACCAGAAGAGCATCACCATATTCATGACCCAAGGTATCATTTACTGTCTTAAAGTTATCCAAATCCACGAAGTATACCGCGTGTATCTGATCACCATCTTCTGTATTTGACAGAACCGCATTGGCATAGTCCAAGAAGGCAAGTTTATTCGGAAGATTAGTCAAGGTATCATGATAAGCAAGAAATTCAATATGATCATAATTGGACCGAAGCTGCTCCTCGTTGGATAGGAGCTCCTCATGCATGGATTCCAGATCCTCATAATTGGTCTTGATGATATGCAGCATCTTATTAAAGTTCTTGGAGAGCTCACCAAGCTCATTTTTTGCTTTAATGTTGGATTGTACCGTAAGATTCCCGTCAGAAGCAATTCGCATGGCATCTCGTAGGGCGATGATCGGCTCGGAGAAATAACGTGCCAGGTAATTTGCGAACATAATAGTAGCAAACAACAATATGGTACAGATAATAATTAAAACCGTAAGAATAACCGTGGTAACGGATTGAATATCAGCAATGTCCTGCTTGACCAGCAAGACCCAGTTAAGCCCGGGAAGGATGCTGTAGCCGTAAATCTGGTTGGTATTCTCATAAAAGTATTCAAAGGTACCATTTGACATAATAGAACCCGTATTATATTGATCCACGAGAGTGGAAAGCTTTAAGGAGTTATGCTCAGATCCAATCAGGGATGTGTTCGGGTGGTAGATGACGGAGCCCTCCTTATCTAAGAGGATACAATATCCGCTATCACCGATGGTTATAGAGCTAAGATATTTCTTGAAGTAAGCAGCATTAATGGTGCTGATGATATAGCCTTGTATGGTTCCGTTTTCACTATCGATAATCGGAGCTCCGATTTCAACGGAGTAAATCACCTTTCCATCCTTGATCATGGGCCTTATTCCATCAATGGCGAGGGAGATGGATTTTGTGGCCAACATATAAGTTAAGGAAAGCTCCGAGCGGGTGTTTTTACCAACAACAGAAGGATCGGAGGATGCAATGATCTCGTTCCTAATATTATATAAGGAAATACGCTCGCAATTTTTGTATGTATTACAACGTTGTTGAAGCAATTCATTCACTGTAAGTGTGGAGAAGGATTGATTGATGTTACTCAGATTAACAACATTTACCAGATCCTCCTGAAGAGCCAG
>JAEYXC010000163.1 GCA_023428655.1 Bacillota bacterium
ATAATATCCTCCAGATCCTTAAGCTCCTGTGTGGTATAACGCTCAGCATTGGCGAGGGTCTGTTTACGGATCCAGGTGGGAGGAACAAGATTCTGATAAGAATTGGTTACCTCCAGATAGTATCCAAAGACACGATTAAACCGAATACGAAGATTCTTGATCCCCGTTGCCTCCCGTTCCTTGGTCTCCAGATCCATGAGCCAGTCCTTTCCTTCGGTCTTAGCCTTCCGAAGTCGATCCACCTCTTCATGATAACCCTCACGGATGATTCCGCCTTCCTTTACATTCAACGGAGGCTCTTCGGCAATGGAAGAATGAATTAATTCAAAAATATCGGACAGAGGATCTAATTCCTCATAGATTTCCTTTAATAGCTCACTGTCAAAGCTCTGCATCAGGAACTTAATATGAGGCAGCATGGACAGGGAGGAGCTAAAGGCAATCAGATCTCTCGGGTTCGCACTTTTGTAGCTGATCTTACTCATAAGTCGTTCCAGATCATAGATTGGATTCAAGTATTCTCTGATCTCTTCACGGGAGATCATATTATCCTTCATCTGGCTGACAGCCTCCAGACGCTTCGTAATCATGTCATAATCGATCAGAGGTTGTTCCATATAACTACGAAGAAGTCGTGCCCCCATAGCGGTTTTGGTTTTATCAAGGACCCAAAGGAGGGAGCCCCTCTTCATTTTCTCACGAATGGTCTCCGTTAATTCCAGATTACGAACCGTAGAGCTGTCAGGCAGCATATACTTCTCATAGGTGTAGGGAGTTAGTTTAATGATATGGGATAAGGAGCTCTTCTGAGTCTCCTGAAGGAATTGCATGATACTACCGGCGGCAATCACACCGATGGTATAATCCTTTAACCCAAGACCATCGACAATCCCTACCTTAAAGTGTTCCTTAAGCGCACGAATACAGAGCTCATCATCAAAATACCAGGGCTCCAATGGGGATAAGGTAACATTATTATAATTTTTCAAGGTCTCAATATTTACGCCTGAGATGAAAAAGGAATCATTACAAATGATTTCCGAGGGGGACCATTTATAGATCTCATCCATCAGCTTTCGCTCCGTATCCACCTCTGTCACATAATAATCTCCTGTTGTTACATCGACAATGGAAATACCGTAAGCATTGGTGGTATGTACGACAGCCATTAAGTAATTATTCTTTGTTTCATCCAACACCTGGGTGTTCAGATTCGTTCCGGGAGTCACAATTCGGACAACCTCTCTCTTTACGATACCCTTTGACTGCTTTGGATCCTCAACCTGCTCACAGATAGCGACACGATAACCGCGACTGACCAGCTTACTTAAGTAATTATCTACCGCATGGTATGGAACGCCGCACATAGGAGCCCTCTCCTCCTGCCCGATGTTCTTACCGGTTAATGCAATCTCCAGCTCTCTGGAGCATACATGAGCGTCCTCAAAAAACATCTCATAAAAATCACCTAAGCGGTAGAATAAGATACAGTCTTTATATTGTTCCTTAATCTGAAGATATTGCTGCATCAGAGGAGTTAATTGAGTCATGGTAATGATCCTTTCGTATATAAATTATTCATTCGAAACACGCAGAGTTCCTCTTTAGTAGCTGGAATCCGAGGATAATAAGTGCGTCCATCGGCGTCAGTTGTATACTAAGTATGGTGGTGAAACATTTTCCCTGCAATATACATTGTGTTTTATTTGTTTTTTAAATCATAACAATTATACCATAATAGTCACCTTTTGCAAGGATTGGTTAAGAGCTGCTGCAAATCCATGGTATCAATGAAGGCAGGTTGTACCTTCCTCTTGACCTTTCGTTTTGCACCAGCTCCCCAGTTGTATCATTAATAGTCATTTTATTAGAATTCCAGCTGGATATCCTCAGCAAGATTGTCACCGTCAGCGGCTGTTGTGGCCAGTACATCGCATCGCTCATTCATCGGATGACCATTGTGCCCGCGAACCCATTCATAACGAACCTGATGGGGTTCCATGGCCTTCAATAACCGTTTCCATAAATCAATATTTTTGACGGGCTCATTTTTTCCTCTCTTCCAACCCTTCTTGATCCATCCCTCCAGCCAATGCTCATTAAAAGCCTTAACCAAGTACTGAGAATCGGAATACAGTACCACCTGACATGGCTTTGTCAGTGCTTCCAAGCCGGCAATCGCAGCCATCAGCTCCATACGATTATTTGTGGTTTTCTTATAGCCTGCAGAATACTCTCTTTCATGAGTGTTTCCTTTAGAATCGACAAAGACAACGATGGCTCCATAGCCACCGGGACCATCCGGGTTTCCTCTTGCGGCTCCGTCTGTATAGATTGTGACATTCATATCGTTCTCCATTTCATCTAATTAATAATAAATTTGAGCGAAGACCGATTGATTAACCATTACTTATTACCTCATCGGTCCTATTACTTAAAGATTGCCCCACTCACCCTTGTCCAAAAATTCCTGTGCGGCCTCCT
The DNA here is from genome assembly GCA_023428655.1 of Bacillota bacterium. GTDB lineage: Bacteria > Bacillota > Clostridia > Lachnospirales > Lachnospiraceae > Mobilitalea. The sequence goes on from JAEYXC010000163.1 coordinate 2,485, forward strand.
CAGCGGAGTCAGTGATCTCTTGTGGATAGCCAAGTATAGTAAGGAGCTTAATCGCATTTTTGGATACAGCCTTTCCTTGATAAAGCTTATAATCGAACAGTACGCTGTTGTCTTCAATTCGTTCCTGAAAATGGTAATTAGAAAAGCTCTGCTCCAGAATATGAGTTAACTCAATGTCATGGGTTGCTGCAAAAACCAAAGCATTTTCCTTAGCTAAGGTATTCAGAATTCTGGAGGAGGCGGCAATTCGTTCGAGAGTGTTAGTACCGCGAAGTACCTCGTCAATAAAACATAACATCGGTATCTGGGAATTAATATGATCTAATATTCGTTTTAGTGATTTGATTTCTACAATGTAATAGCTCTCACTACTAAAGAGATTGTCCCGTAATGCCATGGAGGAATAGATCATAAAATAGCTACCCCGGTAGCTTGTAGCTGTCGCGGTAAAGATCGTCTGCGACAGGATGGCATTGATGGCTAAGGTTTTAATAAAGGTAGATTTACCTGAGGCATTAGAGCCGGTAAGTAATACACTTTGGTTCTCCGTGATCGAATTTGTTACCGGCTGCTCCAATAAGGGGTGATATAAATCAGAAGCCGATAGAAAGGGGGTGTCCGATTTGGACAGCTCCGGCTCACAATAATAATCGATTAGCTTTCGAAAGGAGGCGGCAGCGGTCATACTATCCAGATATCCGATATTCTCAAAGATTCGATTCAGAATCATCCGATTCTTCTTTAGGAAGCTAAGCATAGAGTTATATTTAATAAGGTCCAGGTGAAAAAGCATACGGAAGTAATCAAACAATGCATCCAGAATATTACCGCTTGCACTCTTAGGAGCAAGGAGGAAGGAGCCTCTTTTTATCTTGCCAAAATATCGAATATCCTCTTGAAGTCCATCGGTATATTTCTGAAGTGGCTGTAAATTCAATTGGACAATCTCTTTTGTATTATCCAGTAGTCGAATGATATAAGTAAATACCGAGATATAGTTCTCGATCTTGGCCTTACAGGTATAGTAATGAAAGATATTGATAATTAAAAAGGCAAAGGTCGCTCCCCCGCCTATTCCCGGATGCAAAAATATCGTGGCAATGGATAGTAATAAACCTAAATCGAGCAGATAATGAATTAGATTACTTTCAGCCACCTGCGCTTCCAAACGATTAATATATTCAAAGACTGAGATGGTGCGAAGCTTACCCATATTGTGTAGTCTTGTCTGCAACGCGATGCGTTCACTCTCATGCTCCGAAAAATACTTCATCAGACGGTTTCGTTCGTTAAGCTCCTCTTCGGAAAAACAAGGCTTACGTAGCAATGAATAGAGATACTCTTCACCGATGGAGGACTGGGTATTGTTTATCTCCATATAGACCTCATCCATATCGAGGTCATTCCATGTAATATCATCAACATCCAGGTTACAGTCCTTGATGGAATTATAATAAGACTTCAGATATTCCAGCTTCTCTGAGGTATACTCTACTTCCGGTTTTTTCCCCCATTCATTTATAAGACGATGCTTAAGTTGCTTTTTTTGATTTTGATTACTGATAAAGCTCCAAATCACAATAACAGCCACCAAAGCCGTTATAATTAAGATAATATCCATGTGCTATACTCCTGTCTGATTAGAATGAATGTCAGCTTTGATACTCCTGTCTGATTAGTTTAGATGTCAGTTTTGATACTAGGGTTATTATAGAGTCCAATTCCGGTACTGTCAATCTTTGAGGGATCGAATTAAGTGAAATTTAATCCAATCCCTTTTCATCTCTCTTTCATTTTGAGCATGATCTGCGAATTTAAACAGCAGTTTGTACACCTAGGAAACGGTTTAAATGAAAAGGGCTTCGTACAATATTTGCACGATAGCCCTATTTATTAGCTTTTATACTGTTTTATTATTAGTCTCTGATATATCGAACGCATTTGACAGGGGATCTGTAATACATATTCGAAATCTTAATTCCATCACGACGATTGCTTGCATGAATTACCTTACCGTTACCGATGTACATAGCAACATGATTAATATATGAGGAACTGCCATAGAATACCAAATCACCTGGCTTTAGGTTGGAGGCAGAAACGGTACTGCCACTTCTTGCCTGATCTCTGGAGGTACGTGGAATATATATACCCATTTTTTTGTACAGTGCTTGGGTATATCCGGAACAGTCAACACCTCTGCCTAGGGTTGTACCTCCCCATACATAAGCATCTCCAAGATACTGCTTCGCTAAATTAATCAGCTTAACACGTGTAGAGGATACACCGGAACCATATTCTAATTCTTCTATGGAAACGGCCTTTATTAACTGGAAGGATAAATCAACAAATTCCTTTGCGACATAGGCAACGGTTCCATTCTCCGAGTCATCGGAATCAAGACTTACCTTAACCCACTTACCATATTCAATATCATCCGTGATAATTCTGCTGTCAAGTACGAGTAATTCTTCTCCCTTAGCGATCTGATCAATCACCTCAGCATCTGTGTTAGGATTCTTACGTACGCGAAGCCCGTTGGTATTGGCGGTAGCAATATAGTTACCAAGCCTTTTTGCTAATTGAGTGGCCTCAGAGCCTGTAACCAGATAACTGGTCTTAACATAACCGGTTACCTTACCGGACTTAATCTTTGTCCATCCATCCTTGTCTGCTTCTAAGATTTCGCAACCACCGTTCTTTGGCAGCTTACCGACAAGCTTCTTATCCTCACCGGGACCGGAACGAATATTCAAGTTATTATCTACGTTTGCAATTCCTATATTAATAAATCCCGGGATTGGTATCTCATAATTGGATAGGCTTGATACCGTTCCTTCGTCACCACTTCCGACGCCGGTTGTTATTTTATCTGCAGTAAATCCAGCAACTGCTTCCTCATATGCCAATGCTGTCTTAGGGATGGCTGTGAGCACTAATGTTCCCGTTACACATACCAAGGAAAACTTTAGGAGCTTCCTATTCATCGTATATCCTCCATACATTTTCTTGTTCTATTACACGAAATATCTAGTCGCCACATATGTAATCAATATGGAAATATAATGTCATCAAATTGTTACATTAAATATTACGTAAATATTAAATATGTTACGTGAGTATTATAGCAAACGGGATACTTTTTGTCAACTCTATGTCAAATATATTTTATAATTTGGTCAATTTTAACAAATCGAATAAAAAAAGGACTACCTCGGTAATATTCGTTCCTACCGGGTAGTCCTTGAAATATGAAATTACTAAATAATAATACAAATCAGACCGCCATTACTATCATTAATAATGCGTTGCATGGTATCCTGAAGCTTAAGCTGACTGTCATCGGTTAATTTGTTGATCTTGGTATTAATCCCATCATCAACCAGCTGTCGGATGGTTTTTCCGAAAATATTTGTCTCCCAGATACCCTCCGGGTTTTCCTTGGCATTTGCATTGATATAACTAATCAAATCCTTTGCCTGCTCCTCAGATCCGACAATCGGTGCTACCTCAGTCAGTATATCTGCTTTAATCATATGAATGGAAGGTGCTGTTGCTTTAATCTTTACACCGAACTTATTACCATGCTTCATAATCTCCGGCTCCTCAATCGTTACCTGATCCTGCATCGGAGATACGATTCCGTAGCCCTTTTGGCGTACCTGATCCGTGGCATAAGACACCTTCTCATATTCGGACTTCTTTTCAGCAAGCTCCTTTAAAGTAGATATTAACTGATATTCACCGTTAATCGGAACGCCGATCAGATCACTTAGGATCTGGTAATAGTACATATTGTCGAAATCTACATTGACACTGACGACACCGTCCTGCATATTAATCTTATCAACCTTAAAGCGCTTTACGTACTGACTATCTGAATCAAGGGTGGATGCTTTGGTATCCTTCATCTGTGTGATGTTCTGGAATAAACCCTTCACACTAGCAACTAAGTCCTTTTTCAGCCAATGGTCAGCAGGAAGCATTTCAGCCCATTTTGGCATATAGAAGTCCAGCTCGGCAATCGGGAAGGTAGAAAGAATATTTTCCATGATTCTGGTGATATCCTCTTTTCTAAGCTGCTCTGCATTTACAGGAAGAACCGGTACGTTATACTCCTCTTGCATCTCCTCTGCGATATGAAGAGTTTCATTGGAATATGGCTTATTCGTATTGAGTAATACGATAAAAGGCTTTCCGAGATGCTTCAATTCGTTAATGGTACGCTCTTCAGGAAGCTTATAATTTGCTCTCCCAAGCTCACCAAAACTACCATCAGTCGTGACGACGATACCAATGGTAGAGTGCTCGTTGATTACCTTTTTGGTTCCGATTTCTGCAGCCTGAGTGAAAGGAATCTCATGTTCAAACCAAGGGGTTCTTACCATCCGCTCATGCTGATTCTCAATATGACCGGAGGCACCGTCCACCATATATCCTACACAGTCAATCAGACGGATTTTAACCTTTGTATCATCGTCAAATGTAATCGTGGCAGCTTCCTTAGGTATAAATTTCGGCTCGGTCGTCATGATCGTCCTCCCGGCCGCAGCCTGCGGCAATTCATCGATTGCCCGCTCTCTGCTATGGACATCTTCGATACCCGGTATTACCAAGAGATCCATAAATCTCTTAATAAAGGTAGATTTTCCTGTTCTAACCGGCCCTACCACACCTATGTATA
>JAEYXC010000179.1 GCA_023428655.1 Bacillota bacterium
TATACATACGAATACAACCATTGGAGATATCTTTACCAATAGAGCTTGGATTATTGGTTCCGTGGATTCCATAGCTTCCTCCCGTCGCGGACAGTCCCATCCATCGAGCACCGAAGGGCCCTCCCGGGTTCATTGCCTTGTTCTTAATGTGAAAGGTCCCACGCGGCGTGGGGGTTGTTGGTTTCCCAACTGCAATGGGATATGACTTGAAGCTGATTCCATTGCGATACAGAGTCAAGGTGTGATAACGGACATTTACCACAATATAATTGGTTGGTGCATCCTTCTCCGGCATACATAACCTAACTTTCCAACTATTTTAATACCAATATATGCTCACCGGTACCCTTTGCGTAACAATCCCTCCTACCGGCACGGAGTACTTGCTCCTTCCATATTACCTCTTACTGCATCATTACATTTTGATCACTTAGCCTAATATAGGATTTTCCTCTTCTTTTTACAACAGCTCCCTCCACCGTAGGCTTATTGAGGTTCAACTCCTCTTCAATGGACTGTTTCAAGACCTTCTGACCTTCCTCAATAAATTTATAGATCAGCTTTTTCATGAATTGCTTTGTTTCCGGGCTCATACACTTATAGGCCCTTATCATTGCATTCACAGCAAGTCTCTTTTCTGCCGTAATATTGCTAATGGTGTTCAAGCCTGCTGCATTAATAATATCAAAAAGCTCCTCCACAAAGATTGCCCGCTCTTCTACTGTAATATTACTGAGCCATTGACGTAGCGCCTGGTTCAAAAAGATACTGGACTTCTTAACACACGGCATGTGGACAAAATGGTTACCAAGAACCTCCCAGGACATGGCATTATGCTGCATGATCCCCATCTGATTGCTATTAACCACCACATAATCCTCCAAATGCTCCATCAATAAGCCTACCACCGAGGATTTGGGAAGGATGGTATGAATTCTTGGTACGATTCGGTGATACCCCTCACTCTCTAAAAATTTCTCCTGAAAACCGGGACCGTCATTGTTATAGATGGCAATAATCCGTTCCTGTGAATTTATTAGCTTTGCTCCAACATAAACCGCCAGATTACCACCCTTCGAATGCCCACCGAGATAGATACTCCCTTTCAGATATTGTAGAACAAATTCCGTATACTCCACAGCATCCCGTTGAGCCTGAACCTCATCCAGAAAGCTCATCATAAAATCTTCCTTCCAACCAATGAGGTTATCATCCGTTCCGCGAAAAGCAATGTAATGAAGCTTCTCCTGCAGCGAGAAGACGATTGCGGAAAATTGCTCCGTATTGTCAACATTCAGTCGATTGATATAGAAGGACAACATTAGACTTCCAAAACGCTTTGTGGAGGCCGCCTTAAGCAGCAAATCAGGAATATGTTCAAAGAAGGGATTCTTACAGCGTGGTGAGCTAAAATCAATGGCATCATAAGCCTTGTGTGCAATATCGGAAAGCATAATCCTGCTTCCCTGCTCTTCAAAGGGAACCAAGCCATCATATTCAATATAGGTTAGGGTAGATAAAATGAGGTTATCAACCTCATTCATCGGATCTGCTTCAAAGCTTAGGTCACCTCGCCAATCCAGATAATCCATAATATTATTCATTACTTACCCTCCTCCATCACTGACCCATTGTTCTATTACTGTAATCTTAATCGATAACCGAAAGGTTTTCAATTACAATCCTGTATTATTTATGCAAAGGATTAACATAATCTGCTATTTCATTATCAAATTTCTTAAGAGGACTGCCTGTAAGTTCTTCTATACCCATTATCAAGCATTATATATCCCAATAATTTAATAATGAACCCGATTCGGATTTACTCTATAATAAACCTATCAATGCATTTACGGGCTAGGAGAGCTTCCTGCCTCATTGATCTAGAGTAACTTGTTCATATCTAATATCCGCCAGAACATAAGGAGGCAAATCCGATGAAAAAAATGCGAAAGCTTTTTTCATTCATACTGATTTTCAGTATGGCAACTCTTACATTTATTCCTCTTACTAATGATATCACTACGGCTCAAGCTGCTAGCGGAATTTACATTAATGATACTAACTTAACACTGGAGGTAGACCATTATAAGACCCTTCGTATCAAGGGTACCTCTAAAAAGGCATCCTGGTACACCAGCAACAATCATGTAGCAAGTGTTACAAGCAATGGTAAGGTATTTGCCAAAGCTCCCGGTACTGCAACTATTACTGCATACGTCAGTGGACAGAGAATTCGCTGTAAGGTTAATGTTGTCTATATGAAGGAAAATGTAGTCCTCACCAAAAACCAAAGTACTAATATGAAAGTATACGGTGCTAATAGTAAGGTCACCTATGCTACAAGTGATCCATCCATTGTAACCGTAACAGAGAGTGGAACGATAACTGCAAAGTCTGCCGGTACCGCTACCATTACCGCAACAGTGAATGGCAAAGGGCTTAGCAGCAAGGTAAGTGTCATTGGCATGAACCATGATTCCGTCGTACTTGAGCTTGGAGGCTGGTCCGGCTTCATTAAGACCTTAAAGGTAGTTGGAGCTCCCGGCAATGTGAAATGGTCCTCCGATAATACTGGTATCGCTACAATCGGTAAGGATGGAAGAGTCCGTGCAAAGGGCCCCGGTACCACGAAGATCACTGCAACGGTAGAAGGTAAGAAGCTTACCACCACCGTAAAGGTAATCAAAGCAAACTTTAAGGAATTCGAGCTTTCTGTAGGAGAGACAAGAGCTCTCAAGATCTTCGGTACAGATAGTAAGATCACTTGGG
>JAEYXC010000183.1 GCA_023428655.1 Bacillota bacterium
ATCTCAAAGTTGATTTCCCGGCTGCATACGCCGGATGTTTTATATGTCATTTTCTATTCTTACCTGACCTTTCATTCTCTAATCGGGTATCCGAGTGCCTTCCACTGACAAAGCATCTATTAAATTATATGTATAAAGGCTTTTGTTAGCTACTATATCGGGCAGCTCGAATGATAATCGAATACATTGTATCTCAGACCTTAATAATTTGCAAATGAATTTTAGCAGAGAAGAAAATATTTCCTTGACAATAGTACTATATAGAACTATACTATATAGGTAAACAATGGATATGATATAGATAAGATTAGCTGAGACAGAAGTGTCTTGGCAGTATACTTTATATCGATATAGAAAGAGGATGAACATGAAAACAAGCGGAGGATTTTTGCTCTCACAGATTCATCAGCTTAGTGGGAGAGCCTTTGAAAAAATGCTGCGAGAAAGCGGCGTTGATGCGTTTAATGGTGCACAGGGCAGAATTCTATATGTGCTATGGGAATATGATAAGCTTTCCATTACTCAAGTGGGAAAGCTTACCTCGTTAGCAAAGACAACCCTTACCAGTATGCTTGACCGGATGGAGGAAATTGGATTGGTAGAGCGTATTCCGGATAAAAACAACCGGAGACAGATCTTTGTCCAAATCACTGAGAAGGCAAAATTATACCGGGAGCAATATGATGAGGTTTCACAGCAGATGAATCAATTATTCTATCAAGGCTTTTCGGAAGAGGAAATAAAGGAATTCGAGAATATGCTTGGCCGTATCAAAGAGAATCTGGAGAAGTAGCAACTCAATGTGTTTTAAATAATTAAATATACGATAAAGAAAGAATAGAGGAGGGTGACGAAATGGAGTTAACAAAGGAGATACTGGATCGTATCTTAACACAGGTGGAGCATACTCGTGATGTTGTTGTATGTTCAATGGATGAAACGGGTTATCCTAACGCAAAAGCGATGTTTTTAAGAAAGCATGAGGGGCTGCAAACCTTTTGGTTCTCGACCAATGTATCAGCTTCCCGCACGATGCGTTTTCTGGAAAACCCCAAGGCATGCCTTTATTTCATGGATTCAGATTCAATTCACGGATTGATGTTGACCGGTGAGATGAAGGTATTCATGGACAATGAGACGAAGCAAGCCTTCTGGGAACCGGACGATATACGGTATTATCAGCAGGGACCGACGGATCCGGATTATTGTATGATGTGCTTTACGGCAGAAAAGGGTAATTACTGGGGTAAAGGGAAGTATGAATTTGATATTACATCATTAAAATAGGAGGATACCATGGCACTTTTTCAAGTGGATTTTTATTCAAGAGCATTAGCGAGGACAACCACCTTTCATGTTATAATACCGAATGATGTTCAGCCGGAGATGACAGTAACCAATGATAATTATAGGCGCAAGATGAAAACCTTATTCCTATTGCATGGGTATTCCGGTTCCAGTAAGGATTGGCTCCTCGGCAGCCTGGCGCAGGAAATGGCAGCAAAGTATAATCTGGCAATCATTATGCCCTCCGGAGATAACAGCTTCTATTTGGACGGTAAAGGTACGGGAAAGGCTTATTGCCAATATGTCGGCAAGGAGTTAGTGGAGTATACCAGAAGGGTATTCCAGCTATCCGAAGAGAAGGAGGACACTTATATCGGTGGTTTGTCCATGGGTGGATTTGGTGCAATTCATACCGGTCTCTATTTTCCAGAGATCTTCGGCAAGGTTGTGGGTCTTTCCTCAGCACTAATTATTCACAACATCGCCAATATAAAGGAAGATCATCAAGACTTTATTGCAGATTATCATTATTATGCATCCACCTTCGGTGATCTGGAGCAATTGATAAACAGTGTGAATAATCCCGAGTACCTGATTCAAAAGAACAAGGAGGAGAAGATCCCAAATCCGCCGATTTATATGGCTTGTGGAACGGAGGATTTCCTGATTGAAGAAAACAGGGCATTTCATCAATTCCTGGTATCTGAGGGGGTCGACGTTACCTATATCGAAAGCCCCGGGATCCACAACTGGGAATATTGGAACAGGTATCTTGAGCCATCCATTCAGTGGCTTTTAGCTTAAGGACTAAGATTATGAAATAGGGGTGTAATTCCTTATCAAGCAGAAGATAGAGGCAGTATGTGCTGTGATAAGCTGGATATTCTCACATTGTGTTTTCTCATAAAATCAGCTACAATATGATTGTGTAAGGCAAATTATAATTGAGGCCGGTGCTATTGATATCGCCCGGATGTGATCAAGGAAGGCAAATGATAGGAGAAGATACAATGAAGAAAATCGGAATTATCGGAGCAATGGACGAAGAGGTTCATATACTGAAGAGCCAGATGGAAGAGGTTCAGGTTCATAGCATTGCTTCCATGGATTTTTATGAAGGTAGTCTAAAGGGCCATGAGCTAGTTGTGGTGCGTAGCGGAATAGGCAAGGTGAATGCCGCCATTTGCACGCAGATATTAATTGACCTTTTTCAGATTGATGCGGTGATTAATACCGGTGTTGCAGGTTCGTTGAGGAATGAAATTGATATCGCGGATATCGTGCTTTCCACAGATACTCAGCAGCATGATATGGATGCAACAGGCTTTGGATATCCGGCAGGAATAATACCGCGAATGGAAGCCTCCATCTTTCCGGCGGACGAACGCCTTGTTACCCTGGCAAGAGAAGTATGTAATGAGGTGATACCGGAGGTAGGAGTTCATACCGGAAGAATTGTAAGCGGGGATCAATTTATCTCCGATAGTGATAAAAAGAACTGGCTCTTGGAGAATTTTGATGGGTATTGTACGGAGATGGAGGGAGCCGCGATTGCACAAGCGGCATATCTGAATCAGATACCGTTCCTGATTATACGTGCAATCTCGGATAAAGCAGATCATAGTGCAGAGATGAGCTATAATGAATTCGAGGAAATTGCTATTCGCAATACAGTAAAGCTACTCAATGGATTAATTGAAAAATTATAATTACGAAGGATGTGGTCAGTCTATCGATGTTACGGTAGACTGTCGGCATCCTTTTGTGTATGGACTATTGTTAGGCTGGCTTTCGATAAAGACCTTCCCGTGGACCTTCGAGTGAAGTACAAAGAATTACAAAAAAATAAAACAAATATATTATAAAAAGTACAATGCAATTCATACCTTGATAAGAAACAGTCAATTGCAGTATAATAATGGAAGGGTTTACAAATTATAGAGAGAAGGGGAATAGAATGGAATATCAAAAGAAGATTGCAGATATGGTACATAATATGGAGCAGATCATCGTTGGTAAGCGCGAAGTAATCGAATATACTCTGGTTACCTTGTTGGCCGGAGGACACCTTTTATTGGAGGATGTTCCGGGGGTTGGAAAGACAACGCTTGCCAAGACGGTAGCACAAACCATTGATTGTGGCTTTACCCGTATTCAGTTCACGCCGGACACTCTGCCCAGCGACGTGACAGGCCTATCCATTTATAATATGCAGACCGGACAATTTGAGTATTCGAAGGGAGCCATCGTTAATCATATTATTTTGGCTGATGAGATTAACCGCACTTCGCCTAAGACTCAGGCTAGCTTATTGGAGGCAATGGAGGAGAAGCAGGTTACAGTGGATGGTGTAACCTATCCCCTGCCCAAGCCCTTTATGGTCATTGCAACGCAGAATCCCATCGATTATCTGGGAACCTATAATCTTCCGGAGGCTCAATTAGATCGCTTTATGATGAAGCTCTCCATCGGATATCCCCAGGCTGGTGATGAGAAGGTTATGGCAGATCGCTTTTTGAAGCGTCAGCTCGTTCAGAAGCTGGAGGCCATTGTGGACGGAGAGACGGTGCTTTGCATGCAGAAGGAAGTAGAAGAGGTTAAGGTGAATCAGGATCTGGTTTCCTACATAACAAAGATTGTACAGGAGACGAGAAAGGATAGTAATATATCCCTCGGTGCCAGCCCGAGAGCTACCTTGGCATTAATTCGTGCCAGCCAAGCATTGGCCTATCTGGAGGGCAGGAATTATTGCATCCCTGATGATGTCATGAAGCTGGTACATCCGGTTCTTGCTCATCGCATTATATTGGCCCCGGAAGCAAGATTGTCCCAAACGAAGGTAGATAAGGTATTAAAGACATTGGTTGCTAAGATCACGGTCCCGGTATTTGCAAAATAGACTCGCACACATCATATAATGGAGAAGTGAAGTAAGCTGCTGATTATGGCTTTGAATAGAATGGAGATTTCTATGAAATTAAATCGTTTGATTTTTTTGGCTGCGATTATCGGAAGCAGTGTGTTTGCCTCATACTTTGGAGGCAATATTTCCTATGCACTGTTTTATTTGTCCCTGTTTATTCCGGTTATTGCATTTCTCTATACCCTATATGTCTATTTCCGTTTCAAAATCTATCAGAAAATAGATGCTTATCTGGTGGTAAAGGGAGATTGGACGGTGTACTCCTTTGTCATTGCCAATGAGGATTATATTACCTTCCGAAATGTTAAGGTGAATTTTCTGAGTGATAAATCAACCATCGAAGCAGCGAATCAGATAGCGGAGTATAGCCTTTTACCAAGTGAAAGCGAGCGATTGGAGACTAGAATCAGATGCAATTACCGCGGAGAATATTATGTCGGGGTAGATTCCATCGAGGTTACCGATTTTTTATATCTATTTCATATTACATACCCAATTACATCAAAGCTTAAGGTCGTAGTACTTCCGAGGATCGTTTTTTTGGAGCAGCTGGGAATAGCTCCAGGCCAGACGGACGTTAAGAACCCTCTGAGATCCGGTAACGTATCGGATGAGGAGCTGGACACCGAGATGAGAAAATATAATCCCGGCGACGGAAGAAAACGGATCCATTGGAAGGCGTCGGCAAGAATGCGGGAGCTGATCACGAGAAAATATCAATACAATCCGAAGGCAGAAATTGTACTTTTCATGGACTTGATGAGGATAAGGGAAGAGGAGCTGAAGGTGGTTATCGCTGAGGATAAGATTATAGAAAGTGTTCTTGCGATTTCCAGCTTCTATGCACAGAGAGAAACCCCGTCCCAGGTCATTTATGAAATGGATGGAAAAAGATTAGTCAATATTTATTCCAATGAGGATTTTAATGCCTTTTATAAGGCCTGTGTGCATATACGGTTTGACGGACAGATCCCCGTTAGTGAACTTTTTGCCGAACGTCTTCTTCGAGGAGAAGAGGGAATGTTCTGCGTGGTTGCAACTCATAGCCTTACCAGAGAGCTTTATTTGGTAGCCTTGCAGGCTGTTTCGAATGGAAATCATGTTAGTATCTTGTTCGTAAGTGATGATATATCCGAGCAGACCAAAGAGCTTAAGGAGGGAATGAAGGCATCGGGAATTGCTGTATTTCAGATTATGTCCGAGGATGATATTGTGGATATCCTGTCCCAAGAATAGGGGAGTGATATCCTTCATTTGAGAGGCATAGAAATTAAGTATCGGTGAAGTACTTATTTGGAGGGAGGGCTATTATGTTTCAGGATAGAGAAAAGCTATACCAAGCATATCGAATGTTATTAAGCATGGCCCTCGGCTGGGCCTTGGCTTTAGTGATCAATCAATACTTTGACCTTCGGGTAGCTGTCTTTTTATGCGCCTTCTTTTCCTTTTTAACAGCAATCAGCGTATTTCTGATTTACTTAAATAAGAAAAATACCATTACCTATTTGGTTCTGGCCAGCATAATGCCTATTTTGGCCTTGATCTTCTGGATACGCAAACTGAATCCGATTTCTTGGGTAGCGGAATATGCTAAATGGATCGCTACCTACAATGGTTCAGAGGAGCTCTTTCAGGCAAGGTTTTCGAATCTAACAATATTTATCATCTGCTGTCTAGGCGTTATCCTATTCTTTTTGCTGACGCGGACTCAAATTCTTAAAATTGCATTAGCAATCGTTTTGATTACAGCACTGGTATTGTTGAGTATCAGTGGAATTAACATCAGCAAATTTGTCGTTGGAATCGGTCTCTTTTATTTACTATCAATTATTCTGGAGTGTTATGGTATTATTTATGCCCGCAAGGCAGGTAAACAGGAGAAGAAGGAAAGTATTCTCTATTTGGCACCGATTTGTCTGCTCCTTGCAATCCTTGCCGTAGCCATGCCCTCTAAGGAGGAACCGATTCAGTGGACAACGGTTCGTAATTTCTATGGGAGCATAAAGGATCAGATTGAGCGCTGGAGTTCGGATCTGGATTACTACCTAAGTAAGCATCCCACCGAATTTGTTATCAGTCTAACCGGATATTCGGATGAAAATGGTGAGCTGATCAATAGAAACGGTCCTTTAATACAGGATGAGAAGACAGCGATCAAGTTCACAGGCTCTGTGCGAAACAGACCAATCTATCTGATTGGTTCGGTAAGTGATATCTATACCGGCTATAGCTGGGAGAAGAGTCGAACGGATTATCTCCCCGAGGAGCAGGAATATAAGCTGGATTACCTGGAACTAGCTTATGCACTGGCAAGACAGGATTTGGAGAGCTTGGAAAATAATCGTTATGTCGAGCGAGTTAGCCTTAAGATACAGTATGAAAGTATTAAAACGAAGACCTTTTTCTATCCGTTGAAAACAAGCTGGTTTAACCTTCTCTCCGATTCCTCCTTCCCGATGGCGGCCCCCTCCAACATCACCTTCGAAAAGGCAAAGGGCAGGGGTACCACTTATGAGGGTGTCTTCTATGAGATGAACCTAAATGGGGAAGAGTTTGTTAAAATGCTTCGAGAAGCGGATTCTTTTTCTTATGAGGCAGCGCAAAGTATTAAACTGGATTCCTTTGAGTGGCTGGAGAAGAATACCTTGATGCATGATAAGTCGAACAGCTTTGTTGACAGATGGGATTTTTATGAGCTATTTAGAGAGAGAGCAAGGTTAATTCAGGAGAAATATACGGTATTACCCGAGGAGCTTCCGGTACGGGTGAGGGAATTGGCCGAGAGCATCACGACAGGCTATGATACTACCTACGATAAGCTAAAGGCGATTGAAGCTTATCTCCAAAAGTATACCTATAGTTTTTCTCCGATGAATCCACCGGAGGGTCAGGATTTTGTGGATTACTTCCTGTTCGAGGGCAAGGAAGGGTATTGTACCTCTTATGCAACGGCCATGGCAGTACTGGGCAGATGCATCGGAGTGCCGATGCGATATTTGGAGGGCTTTGTAGCCAGGTATGAGTATCAGGATAGGGAAGATAATATGTATCCGATTAAGAATAGCCAGGCGCACTCCTGGGCGGAGGCTTATATCGAGGGTATAGGATGGATTCCCTTTGAAGCAACAGCCCCCTTTGTCGGAGCGAGGTATACAACCTGGGCTGAAGAGACAAAAGAGGCTGAGACGGGAGAATTCTATCCGGGGCATTACGAAGGAGAAATACCAAAAGGTATCGTACCTGATAATGGAGGCCTTATTATACCTGAGGTGGAGGAGAAGGAACCCACCAATGAAGTACTGGCAGGGATTCTGGCAACCGTCGGAGCAATACTGATTGTAATAATTATCGTATTAGCTTATTATTATCTCTTAAAATATCGTCATCATAAAGAATACAGCTTGGCAGATGTGAACAGAAGGATGTATCTGAATTTTCTTAAGGTGCTGGACTTACTTAAAAAAGAGGGCTTTCAGCTGGAGGAGCAGGAGACGATCCTTATGCTGGCACAAAGGGTTGGGAATCATTTTCAGTTTGAACGTATTACCTTTCTTGAGGTAGCAAATATCTTCATGCGTTACCGTTATGCAGATGAGCTGATCCGTGAAGAGGATTTGAACCAGGTTGTCCTCTATCAGGAGGGCTTGGCCTTAAAACGAAGAAGAGATCAGCCAAAGCTTAAGCGATGGTTGGAGGAATATATCTTCTTAATGAGAATTCGTAATATGTAATTAGTCGGATAGATTCTTAATGTTAGTTCCGGAATAGTAGTACTCCAGGATATCGGAGTAGGAGGAGTTCTCCTCCGCCATGGCATTCGCACCGTATTGACTTAAGCCAATGCCGTGACCGCAGCCGTTGCAAATGATACGGGCCTTACCCTCATATTCTTCAATATAAAAATGATTCGAGGCTAATCCTAGGACCTTGGCAAATTCTTCTCCGGAGACGGAGAGACTGCCAAGGTTTATTTTTGTTGCATAACCGGCACTGTCTCTGTCGGTTACTTTAATATCCTGGAAGAAGGATGCTTCGGTGAGGGCCAAACCCTGATAATATTTCTCAAGCAGGGAGATGAGCTCCGGTACCTCAAACTCGTCAATGGATAGATAATTGGTTGAGGTAACATCCTGTTTACTGGAGACGCTGACAAGATATGGTATGGAGATTCCCCAAGCCTCTTCGGCATTTCTTGTATAGCCGGAGCCGGTATCAAAAAATACCGGAAGAATTAGATCATCCTCATACAAAATGACTTCGTCCTTTGTTCCGTGGACTGCATTTTCCAGCTTAGAGAAGTAAGCATTGTAATTCTCGTTGCCCCAGAAATCCTTAAGCTTTTCGAGGCTGATATAGGAAAGTCCCAGCTCAGAGGTGGAGAAGCTGTCCTTTCTTGGATCCTCTTTGGTTAACAATGCGATGTTATACAGGGCGTAGGTTCTGGCGATAACAGCCTGTGCTTTTAAGGCCTCGATATGGTAACCGGCAGACATATTGGCCGCTACCACACCAATCAGATACTCATCAAAGGATAGCTTTTCCTCGGTGTTATTTACTTCGTAATATATCGAAAAATCCATAGTCTCCAAGGATGCATCACTCTCCTCATGTGAGAAGAGAAGGGTCAGCAGAAAAGGCAGAACAAGGACCAATAGGGATACAATAACGGTTTTTAACAGGATCTTTTTCATGAACTACTCCATTCTTAGCTTTTTAACTCATCGTATCGTTATATTATATTAGATTTAATGAGGTTTATGTTAAGAAAGAGCAGCTATGGAAAGAGAGATATACTTATTCAATTTTTCTGATTTCATATCGAGCGTTAATCAAAATCCAGAAGCCTGTGGCAAATTGCATCGTATTCCAGATACCAACGCCCTTTAGCCCGTATTCTATGACGAGATCTAAGAGTGCAACAATGCTTCGGACATCACGAAACCAAACAATATAATCCGCATCGGTAGTGAAGCTAAAATAAGGGGCATCCGAGGCCGGATCCCGTTGAAGCGTTGCCCCAACCTCACTTGCCAGAATCAGGGCAGAGTTATGTGTGATAGCATTGGCGACAGTATAGTTTGGTACAAAGGGGACTTGCCAGATATATCCGATGGTTGGAAGACCTATATTTATCTTCTCAGGGGGTATCTGGGTTACAATATAGTCCAGAAGATCCCTTACCTCCGAAATAGGGAGGGCAGGTTGAGGACTATGAGCATGACCCCATTCATAGGATAATAGCATACTGCTGTCGGTAAGCTGGCCCAGTGTGGAGTATTCAGGTCCCTGATACATCCGGTCCGTTCCGGACAGGAAGGTACGCGGAGTTATGGTTATGCTGACATAGTATCCTGCTTGTCTGACGCGCTCGGAGATGTTTTCCACAAAGTCTACATAGAGCTGTCGGTCCTGCTGTAAGATATTCTGAATATCAATGTTCAGTCCATAATAACCCTTGGCCTTTAAAACATCAATTACATTGCTAATAAGAGTCTCCTGTATGGTTTTTTGGGTAATCAGATTATGTGTGGCTTCTACATCGATATCGCCAAAGGCCGAGACGGTGGAGATTAACATGATAGGGGCAACTCCATAAGCCTTAGCCATATCAATTAGCTCCTGATCATTAATATCAACAATTCCTCCGTCCCACGTAATTCGGTAATAGACAATGGTAAGGTAGGTAAGGAAGGGGAGTGTCTTCCTTAAGACATTGATGTCAATAAAAGGGAAAGCATAGCCATTGGTGGAAAGCTCATAGGTTTTTTCGTCGGTAAATCGTATGACAAGCTCTTCACCCGGATAGATATAGAATCGGTCAGAAAGCTGAGGATTATTTCTTAACAGCTCCATTACCGTAACTCCGTTTGCTGCAGCGATGCCTTCCAGGGTATCACCCTCTTGAACAAGATAGGTATCTTTTGGATCCATTATGACAAGACTTTCCCCTACAACCAGCGGCAGATCATAGATATTGTTATCAGTCAGAAGTCGATCTGTCGATATACCATAGGTTTCTGCAATAGAATAAACTGTTTCACCGGGCTGAACCGTGTGGATTACCATAAAACACCTCGGGGAGATTACATCAGTATTTATTATATGATAGGGATAGAGAAATGGTTCAGCAAGGTTTGGTGGGTTAAGCGGCATTCCGGTGATGGAACTTAATTCTCACAAATTCATAAAATAATTTTGAATGATTTCCAAGGAGTAACAGGGAAGGGGATAACCTTATGAATGAGAGAATAGAACTACCGAAAGAGGTGGTGGATTTAACCAGTCCGGGCTGGAATGCAAGAATGGGAAGGTACTTCATAGGACAGACGGGAGAGCTTCATTTTGGTAATGGATTATATGCCTGGGGTGGCTTAATTAATCCGGGATACTCAGGAGTAAAGCTTTATTTTGATATTTTTACCATAACTAACTATGGAGATTGCAGCTTTGAGGCGGAAATATGGTTGAATACACTGCCACCCGTTCATGCATTACAAAGCAGTACCATAACGCCATCCAATCAGTCGATCATCCCACCTCCAAGGCCAAAGGTCAAACTTTGGCAGGCAGAATGGCAAAACGAGCTACTGCAGAACGGAGTGAATATCTTTGGGAGAATTGTTACTCCTAACTCCACCCTGGTCAGTGATTCGCACCAGGGTTCCATTATAATCGGGCCGGGTGGAACCTTTTCCATTGTTCTTAGATCGAAGGAGCGGGAAATCATTACTTCAACCATTGTACTAACCTGGTGGGAAGAGAAAATCGGAGGGAGCTGTTGATATGAGTATGGTAAGCATCGACGATGAGAAAATCCCACAGAAGGTGATTGTATTAAAGGATTCTGTCTACCATTCTTATCTTGGTCAGTATTTTTTAGGACAGACGGAGATAATCAGCTACGCAGGGGAGCTGCAGGCCTGGGGTGGTTTATTTAATCCGCCGAATTCCATGGTAAATATGTTTTTAAACGCTTATACCATTACAAATTATTCGGATCAGCCAATTACTGCAGAGGGATGGCTGAGCAGTGGATTTACAGGAAAAACAGTGACCTCCCTCCATTACGCCGCCGGTAATCAGGCGCTTCATCCTCCTACCCAACCAAAGGTTTTAATTCAAAGTGCGAATTATGTGAGTGATACTCCCATAGGCGGAACCTATACCTTCACCAGAAGAGTGGAGGCTGGGTTAACATTAACAAAACATGACTTTCAGGGTATGTACATTATTCCTCCCGGAAGCTCCTTTGCACTGTTCTTTCTTCCGCCGGGGCAAAAGCGAGTAGATATAAAAATAGCATTTGGATGGTGGGAAGAGAGGGTATGAGTATTGGCATACTCGATAGCCAGAAAATTAAGGCTGCTTCACGGATGTTTGGATCATGAGGGAGGGATTCTCTCTTTGAAACATGACCAACAGCATGAGACAGCCTCTTGTTATTCTAGGTGATAATGTTAGGCCCTTGAGGATGAAAATTCATGATTTTAAGGTACAGCTTATTCCATTTGTGATCGATCATACTAAAATCCGTAGCGTTTTGATAAAGCTGCTCCAATTCCTCCAGATAGCCCTTAGCCTCCGATAGATAAGCCGTTCCTTCTCGGGTATAAACCCTGTATCGGGCTACGATATCGGCCAGTAAATCAGCATGACGTTCATCCGTACCTTCGTTGATCAATTCAGTATAAGTATCAATTATCATATCCCCCTCACGACTCGGATAATATTCATGAGGAAAGGTGCTGTCAAAAATACATATGCTTAACTCCGGAAAAAGTAGCATATCCAGACTGTCAGGATCAAAGCCGCAGTGATAGACCTCTGAATCGATACCCCGCTCTTTAGCAGCTTGTAACAGCTTTTTAAGTATGGTTGATTTGCCGGAGCCGGGACGGCCCTTGATAAAATACCTAGTTGTAATTTCCGCAGTAATATTGTCTACAAAATCCATAGGACCATAGGGTGTGGAGCCACCTAAGAAGCGATGTAAGATAAGAGCGGCTTTATTGAAATGTTCATCATGAAACAGTGATGAAATAAGGTATTCCGTAAGTTCATCTGCTTTTTCGAAATTCATATTTTCGATATATATTTTCTCCCATTCATCATGGACCTTCAGACCGTTGGCAAAGGATGTATAAGCCTTCTCGTAGCATTGTTCTATTCTGGACCTTAAATCCAGAATCTTTTCCCTTTGGCAGGACAGCTTTGCAGTGTCCCACGACTCGCTTAGGTTAACGTATTCCTCAATGGCGCCCGGTGCTCTTACCTCCAGTACTTGAGAGGATGAGCCGTCTACAATTCCGATGCCCAATCCGGGAAAAAGAACTCCATTTAGTATCTCGGGATTCGAAGGATTGTGTAAATATTCCACACATTCCGTAAACTCCTCAAGTCTTGATGCGATTCTCTTCATCACGTTAAGCTTCCCTGTCATAGATCCTCCCATCAGGATATATATCTTTTTGAGGGGCTCTAAATTGGAACGGAAGAGATCGACATACCCTTTGGCCGTGTGTCCGCATACAAAATAATGTTTTTCGCGCATGGTTAATACCTCTGGCTTTTATTTACTACCATTTTATGATACTATTCCAGAAGGGTTAGCAGAATCGATGAGTTTACGTATAAGAAGATGACCTTCTTCTAGGATTCGGTGAATCAGCCTAGTTGGCAGTATGAATATTGAATGATATTGTGCCAGTAGGCAATTATCCTAAAGTCGTTCAATCAGCTCCTCCAGCTCCTCGGATAATTCCTTGGCGAGAATAATATCGGAGGATTGCAGGGCTGCTTCTATTTTTGTCTCTACCGCCTTTTTCTTTTGTTCTAGCTCTAGGTAATCCCGTTCAAAATGATTGGCATAAATCATCTTTCGGAATTTGCGAATACTTATTTTGCGTATGGTACGATTTTCAATTAAAAGGACATAATCCATACAATTTACGATGGTATAGAAATCATGGGAAATCATCAATACGGCACCCTTGTAATCATTGATGGCCCGTTCCAAGGCTAATTGAGAATAGGTGTCCAGATGACTGGTGGGTTCATCAAGAAGCAGCAGATTAGCGCTGGTGGCCGCAACCCGGGCAATCTGCAGCATATTCTTCTCGCCACCGGAGAGAGAACCGATCCTCTGGTTTAGAATCTCCTCCTCAAAGCCATAGTTGGTCAGATGCTCTGCGACCTCATGATTTGTATTTAAACCGG
>JAEYXC010000225.1 GCA_023428655.1 Bacillota bacterium
ATATTAACCTTGCCTTTCTTTTTATGCTTACCAATACTGCATTTTGCAGCAGGCCGTAACGCATATCAGCATACTTCGAATGATGGTTCAAGCGTTAGTTGTTTTTATTATTCCCCAGAATAAAGGATTTTGTAATCTGTGACCTGATCTGATATTGATACTCGATATTTGTGATCAGCTCATCCCAGTTTCCTTCGATTCCCTTCCATTCCCCTACATTCTGATTCTCTACGATTCTCGCCATATTCAGAATATCCATTCCCTTCTCCTTCGAATAGCTAACCGGCTTCTCCAGAATACTTCGAACATATTCATTTTGGGCATTGGTTAATCGAAGTAGTTCCTGCTGTGTAAAGATATTCCTTTTTGTAAGGATTTCCTTCATCATGGTTTCAAAATCAACCTTTATGATTACCGTTATTTGGTCATCCACCAGCTTGGTCTTTAACTTTGTGTTGGTATAGGACACCGCCAGACTTACTTCATCCTTAAGATAAATCGGAAAGCTTCTCATAATATTTCGAATAAAATTCACTCCATCCGAGGTATCACGGTCCAGATAATCAACCAGCTTAAGCTCATCAAATACTGCATAGCCCTCAATTAACAATCCGGCCTCTTCTCCGATCAGATAGGGAATTAGAATGCTGGAATTGCTCTGTTCCATGTCATTAAGAATATTCACAAAGGAGTTGTCATTTCTGGTCAAGAGCTGCTTCTGCTTTTGCTTCATCGCTTCCAGATCCTCGTGGATTGACTGCTTCTTTTCAATCCCATCTTTGATAAATTCGGATGCCTTTCTATCCTTGATTATATATACTAAGGCCTCCATTTTTATCGTTTCGTCCCTCTTAAGAAAATCCAAAGCACGATCGATTCCCTGCTTTGCAGCCTCCTCTCCAATCAAAAAGGAGCCTGCCTGTGCCAGTGTAATGTTCTTTTTATTATTTTGCTTTAACTCCTCCAGGGCTTCATAGGCCGTCCTGCCTTTTCCTTTGGCAATCTGCTCCTCTCCGGAACCGGCACCTTCCTCCGAATCCGCTCCAGCGCCGGTGGAATATAAAGCACTGATGCTATATTCTCCTACTTCATAGTCAATTCCAAGAACCAGAACCAGATCGATTTCATCAATCTCCTCCCGATTCATATCATGCGTACAGCCGCATAATAGTAGGAAGGGCAGAATAAGAAATATGAACCGTTTCATCCGTGATACCTCCATGAAAATATAATTTCATTCCTTCTTTGATGTCGTCTTCTGCTTCATACGGTTTTCCGGTGCAATATTCTGTGGCCGTTTGGTAAAATATCGTATTGGAAATCGGAATAAGGTATCCTTCGGATTGCTTTCATCCACATCCACAAAGGGTGACAAATAAGCCACTCCATAATTATCCAGACTACATAGATGGGTTAATAAGAGGATTAGCCCTACCGTTAATCCGAAAAATCCTCCTACTGTAGCGATCACTGCCAGTATAAACCGAACCACTCGTATTCCACTGCTTAAATCCTGATTCGGAACGATGAAGCCTGCGATACCGGCCAGGGAGACAATCACAACCACCAGAGGTGATAAAATGTTCGCAGAGACAGCGGACTGCCCGACAACAATGCCTCCTAGAATGGACATGGCCGTACCAACACTCTTGGGAAGACGAAGCCCTGCTTCAATCAATATTTCAAAGCTCAATAAAAGTCCAAGAACCTCCGAGGCGGAAGAAAAAGGGACATTTTGCTTTGCTGCCTGAGTGGATAGGGCAAGCTGTACCGGGAGCATCTGATTTTGATAGGTGGTTGCAGCAATATAAAAAGCCGGTAGAAACAATGTAACCAGCATAGCAATATATCGAAGTATTCGTAATGAAGAGCCAATAATAAAATGGTTCGCGTAATCCTCGGGGGATTGCATCAGCATTACCAGCTGGCAAGGAAGCAGATATACAAAGGGAATACCATCCACCACCAAAGCAATTCTTCCATCGGTTAGATTGGCAGCGATACGGTCTGGCCGCTGACTGTACATAATCTGCGGAAACACACTTTTCTTATTATCCACCAAATACTCTTCTATGAAAGCAGGGGTTGATAGGTTATCAATCTCAATATTTGAGATGATTTCCCTCACCTTATTGACGGTATCCATATCTACAATGCTACTGATATAGACTATGGACACATCCGTTTTTGACAA
The DNA here is from genome assembly GCA_023428655.1 of Bacillota bacterium. Classification (GTDB taxonomy): domain Bacteria; phylum Bacillota; class Clostridia; order Lachnospirales; family Lachnospiraceae; genus Mobilitalea. The sequence goes on from JAEYXC010000225.1 coordinate 2,195, forward strand.
GGTACCAACAACATGGGCTTCCACCACAAGATACTGGGATCTTACCCTTCTTCGGATCAGAGCCGTATTCATTCTCATTACTTCCACAAAGGAATCCTTCGCCCCTTTGATGACAGCTTCCTCCGTCGGTTCTGAAACAGAACGCTTTGCAAAGCTTCGGATATCATAGATTATTGCCTTTGATTCTTCATCAAAGATAAAGGCGACGCAACCGCTTAGTACGGACTTAACAAACTTAGAATAGTCCGATTCTTCCTTCATAAAGACATGATAGGATCCACCGCTTATCAAATAATCCATAACCTGTCGTTGTGATTTACATTTTTCCAGGTATGGGTCTGTGTTTAATGAATTCAGAATTACTTCATCCACTAATCCGTCGTTTATCAGCCCATCCACACCAAAGATGGTAAGGGTAATTCCATTCTGATTTAATACGATGGAACGGACTACAATGTCAGCACTTTTTGAAAACAGCTCCTTGACATAGGCCGAATTTATTTTCTCCTCCATAATCCACCCACTTTCAATATGATAACAATGCATGTACACTATTTTATCAAAATTAGGTAAGATTTATTCATTCTCACTATTTTTGGCATCAAAAAAAGGCTTTCTTATTATGTTTCGTCACCTTACGTAACAAAACGCTTTAAGAACAGCCCTTTTTTAAGTCATAGCTATGTAGTCATAATCTTACGTCCATGATACAGTACATGAATTCTGCATTTCAGTCTTCATGTTTGTCACGTACTCCATACCCTCGGACCTTAAAGCCCTTCGGCTTCCTTTGTAATGCTACATTTGTATCATCATAAGCAGCTCATACATCCGTTTATGAATCACCAATTACGAATGGCAATCTGTACTTCGACTAAATTACTCCGTAAAATAATCAACAGCCATATCGTTCATATGTACAGGAAATACTTTTCCTCTTGCCATCAATTGTAGAAAGCTTTCTGCTTCCCCTTCATCATCTGTAACATCCTCAACTAAGCTATAGTTGTTCGGATTTGAAAATTCTGTACCTTCTTTATAGCACTCAATGCTATAAAGTGCATTTTTAAAAATAAGATTATAGACTACTTCAATATTCTCAGATCGAAACGTTTTCGTGTTGGACTTAAGCAAATGTTCTATCATGCAACGCCACCCTTCTTCCTAGTTTGAATATGACCACATATCATGTATCATTTGACACTATCAATTATAACATAAATAAATTAATTGATAAGTACATAAAATCGCAAAAACCGATGTAAATAATAGTATCCTTGGCTTCTACTTCCAATTTCATTGGCTAAAAACACCATACCATTCTAAACCTGCCAGCAAAGCCAAAAAAGAGAAAAATGAGGTGGCCGTATAACACAAATTTATCTTCAAAAAATGACTGTTGCAAGAAAGACTTCGCACATAAAGGAGATAAAAAGCAACAATAACGGATTATTATATATGCCGCCTTATATTGCCACTAATCTATTTTCCTTTATGGAATATCCAAATACAACAGTCATTTTATCAATTACTTTAAAACACAGTCTTATTATTCCGCTGTTGACCAATCAACATTGATTCCGATTGGTTCTGCCTCTGCCATTTGCTTATAGATAGCATATCGTTCTCTGGCAAAGGCTTCCGCCTGGTTAAACAGCTCTTCCGCCTTTTCCGGGAATTCCTTTGACAGCGAGCTGTAGCGTACCTGACCTAGAATAAACTCACGGAAGCTTTCCTTCGGTTCCTTCGAATCAAGGATAAAGGGATTCTTATTCTCTTCCTTCAGTGCGGGATTATATCGAAACAGGTGCCAGTAACCACATTGCACCGCCTTCTTGATGGTTGCCATACTTCTTCCCATTCCTTCCTTGATCCCATGGTTGATACAAGGCGCATATGCAATAATTAAGGAAGGTCCATGATGCTCCTCTGCCTCACGCAATGCCCTAATCAGCTGAGTATTATCCGCATTAATCCCGACCTGAGCTACATAGACATTGCCATAGGCCATCATCATTCTTCCCAAATCCTTCTTTCCCTGCTTCTTTCCGGAAGCAGCGAATTTTGCGATGGCTGCTGTCGGTGTTGACTTGGATGCCTGTCCACCGGTATTGGAGTATACCTCTGTGTCAAATACAAGCACATTAACATCTTCACCGGAGGACATAACATGATCCAAACCGCCATAACCGATATCATAAGCCCAGCCGTCGCCTCCGACGAGCCATACGGAGCGTTTGGTCAGATAATCCTTATTTTCCTTGATTTCATTTACCAACTGCATAATTTCTACATCTGTAGAACTGAAATTTTCCAGTACTTCAAGAACCTTACGGCTTGCCTCCTCCGTGGCCTGACTATCCTCTTTATAATGAATCCAATCATGGAAGACCTCTTTCACTTTCTCTTCGATATTCTTATCATTGAGAAGTCTCATGTTCTGTTCCAGCTTGTTTCGTAGCTGTTTTACAGCGAGATACATACCATAACCGAATTCTGCATTGTCTTCAAAAAGGGAATTCGCCCAGGACGGACCCTTCTCATCTCGATTGACGGTATATGCCATACTGGGAGCAGATGCACCCCAGATGGAGGAACATCCCGTAGCGTTCGCTATCATCATCCGTTCTCCAAAAAGCTGGGTGATCAGCTTAATATAGGGTGTCTCACCACAGCCGGCACAGGCACCGGAGAATTCGATTAAAGGTGCCTTGAATTGACTATCCTTAAAGGCTGGTCCGTATGCGACATTTTCCTTGAAGCGGATTCCCTCCACTGCGAATTTCCAGTTAATCAGCTGAGTCGGCAGCTGTGTATCGATGGGCTGCATAATCAGAGCCTTTCCCTTTGCGGGACAAATGTCGGCGCAGTTACCGCATCCGGTACAGTCCATCGGACTAATTTGAATCTTATAGTGATAACCCTCCAGATTACGACCGGCTGCCTTCTTGGTAACAAAGGTCTCCGGAGCGTTCCTTAGCTCCTCCTCATCAAGTAGGAATGGACGGATTACAGCATGGGGACAGACATAGGCACATTGATTGCATTGGATACAGCGCTCCTCCACCCATTCCGGGACATTAACGGCGATCCCGCGCTTCTCATAGGCAGTGGTTCCAACGGGGAAGGTACCATCCTCCCGCCCCATAAAGGCACTGACGGGCAGATCTCCACCCTTCATTTCTGACATCGGCCTCATAATGTTTTTAATAAATTCTGGTTCTTCTACATCTGTAGATTTCTCGATTTGGATATCCTTCCAAGCCTTTGGTATCTTTACATGATGAACGGATTTAATGCCTTTGTCCACGGCTTCTTCATTCATCTTTACTATCTTCTCACCCTTCTTACCATAGAGCTTATGAATACCTTCTTTTAATTCCTTCGTATAGACATCCTCATCAAGAATTTTTGTCAGCTTAAAGAAGGCACCCTGCATAATCATATTAATACGGTTGCCGAGTCCGATCTCTTCCGCTATACCAATTGCATTGATGGTATAGAAATCAACCTCCTTTTCCGCCAGCTGCTTCTTCATGATATCCGGAAGATTCTCCTCCAGCTCCTTCTCGTCCCATAAGGTGTTCAGGACAAAGATACCACCGGGATTCACACTCTGAAGCAGGTCGTATTTGTTTACGTAGGATTGATTGTGACATGCTACGTAATCCGCATGGGATACCAGATACGAGGAACGAATTGGTTCCTTACCAAAGCGCAAATGAGATACAGTTAGACCGCCGGATTTCTTGGAATCATAGTCAAAGTAGGCCTGTACATTCATATCGGAATTCTCTCCGATAATTTTAATAGCCTGTTTATTGGCACCAACCGTACCATCCGAGCCAAGTCCCCAGATCTGGCATGCTTTCATATTCTTTGCTTCGACCTGTAGTCCCTTTACCGGAGGAAGTGAGGTTTTCGTTACATCATCCTCAATACCGATGGTGAAGAAATTCTTCGGTTGATTATCCTTCAGATTCAGATAAACTGCCGCAATATGAGTGGGATTGGTATCTTTGGAGGCAAGTCCATAACGGCCGCCTACGATTACGGGAACCTTCTCCTTGCCCTGATAACAGCTTACTACATCCTGATAAAGAGGCTCACCGATAGCGCCCGGCTCCTTCGTACGATCCAAAACCGCAATCTTCTTAACCGTTGTCGGCATGGCTCTAAGAAAATGCTCCATCGAAAACGGACGATAAAGATGAACCTTCACCAAACCATATTTTTCACCCTGATTATTGTAGTAATCAATGGTCTGTTCAATGGTCTGAGTAACGGATCCCATTGCAATGATTACATACTCCGCATCGGGGGCGCCATAATAATCAAACAGATCATAATGTCTGCCCGTATACTCACTCATTTTCTTCAGATAATCCTCGACGATCGGTATGATCTCCTGATAGAAGGGATTTGCCGCCTCCCTACCTTGAAAATAGATATCCGAATTCTGCGCAGTTCCGCGTACGACAGGATGATTGGGGGACAATGCCCGCTCACGAAAGCTCTTTACTGCTTCCATATCTAAAAGCTGGGCATAATCACGATACTCCAATACCTCAATCTTTTGTACCTCATGTGAGGTTCGAAAGCCATCAAAAAAGTGAACAAAGGGCAATCTGCCCTTAATTGCAGACAAATGTGCAATTGGCGCCAAATCAGCTACCTCTTGAACGGAGCCGGAAGCCAGCATGGCACAGCCGGTCTGTCTCGTTGCCATTACGTCCTGATGGTCACCGAAGATACTTAAGGCATGGGTAGCAATTGCTCTTGCACTGACATGAATCACTCCGGGAAGCAGCTCACCAGCTGTTTTATACATATTCGGAATCATTAATAACAATCCCTGTGAAGCGGTAAAGGTAGTAGTTAATGCGCCACCTTGCAAGGATCCGTGAAAGGCACCTGCAGCACCTGCCTCCGATTGCATCTCTACGACATTAACCTCCTGACCAAATATATTCTTCCTTCCCTTGGCTGCCCACTCATCGGTGGCTTCCGCCATACCGGACGAAGGTGTTATGGGATATATTGCGGCAACCTCGGTAAAAGCATAGGCCGCATAGGCTGCTGCTGTATTTCCGTCAACTGTCATTTGAATCTTAGCCATAAATTACCTCCATATTTGCGCTGTGCGCGTAATTTTATAACTTACTTCCATTATCCACCCAGTCCTTTGCATCAATGACTCGTTCCAGGGACGGTTTATTCACCTGGTCCACCTTATACGTAGTTTCCGAATTCTGCCAGGCAGCAGTTCCCTCACAATTAGTAGGCTTCCCTGTGTCCAAACGCTTATTATCCTGTCCTTGTAGCTTCTCCTTATGTTTGATTATCATATTTGGTCCTCCTTATAATTTATCAAATTCTTCATTAATACATTGTTTCCTATTCTTTGACGGTCTATTACTTAATGTTGTAATTTCGCAGATAAATTTTATTTTATGGATATCAAAGCAAGTTTTTTATCTTGACTGCAAAGCGAAGCAAGGAAAAACCTTCAAAAAAAAAGGTGGTGCTTTTAGCACCACCTTTGAGGTTAATCCTCTGAAACAAGTCTTTTTTCTCCTTCAAGAGCTTTGATTGGAGCGATATCCTGTGTAAACTCAAGTACTCCCAGAAAACTTCCCTCCTTATCCCGAACTGCAAAATAACGGATATGAACATATTTATCTCTCATGCGTATCCAGAAGTCCTCATGCTCCTTCCTTCCGGATTTCAGATCCTCTACAATTTCCTCTACGATATGAACACTTGCCGGCGGATGACAGTTCGATACCTGCCTTCCAATAATCGCATTTGTTCTGGGGAAGATACGTTCCTTTCCTTGGGTGAAGAATTTTACGGCACCATCCTTATCGACAAAGGTGATATCCACGGGCAAGGTATTAAAGACTGCTTCGATTTCCTTCTGTGACATAAGTCCTGATTCAAAATTAATATAGCCTTCCCCTGCGGGTGCTTCCCCTTGCCCCTGTACCTTTTCCTCCACATTCACCTTAACGGGCTTCCACTCCTGCTTAGGCTCATAGAGGCAATATCCTAACTCAGGGCTTTGCTTTGCTATCTGCAACCACTCATCCTCGGACAAGGTCTCTAGTACCATTGGAAATAGAATATTCTCCTCTTTAAAGATCATCTCCTCCACTCTGGAAAGGGCTGCTTCCACCAGCTCCATAAGCTTATCCTTCGTTCCTGTGTTCTCCTTCAAAAGTCCAATTACTTCTTTGAGCTGTGCTCGAATTTCATCATCCACCCCCCACATTACCTTAGGTGGTGCTGTAATTCCGTATTTCTCCATATACGGAAAGAGCAGATTCTCCTTTCTAAGATAATGCTTATCCAGCTCCCATAGCTTTGTCATATCATCCATTAACTTCTGATAAAGCTCAGCATTGTTCTCCGTCCGTAGCTTTTCTAAGGTTGGTCTGAGTTGTCTACGAATCAGACCCTCGATGGCTCTGTTCTCCGCTCGGAAGGTGAATACCGGATGTCCCGGATTATCCTCCTCCTTCTCAGGTCGATGTATCTCTTCGATGGACCCCTTGAAGACAGCAGCGTGTACGTCACATAATCTCTGTACTTCACTGACTGGCATTCCGTCTTTGATCAAAGCGGTCTCCATTGCTGAAATCTCGGTAGCTGATACGCCTTCAATCAGCTCACCGAAGCGTTCCTTCACCTCTTCCACACTTTTGCCGTTATGAAGCTCCATAATTAATTCCTTCAAAACCTTCTGGCGATATTCCCTATTATTGATGTATTCACTCATTACTCTTTCCTCCTTATTTATTTAGTGGTAGTTTTACCATTTTATTTCCTAATATCCTCTTTCTGATGGCTTAAATCCCAATTC